>NZ_JBSHGZ010000004.1:0-167482 GCF_053618075.1 Embleya sp. NPDC055664 | reverse complement strand
GGTATTGGTCTTGCGGCGTGGGGGGGGGCCGGGGTGGGGTGCGGGGGGGTGCGGGGTGGACGGACGCGGGCGCCCCGCCCGGCTTTCGGTCGGGGCGCCCGGGGCGCGGGTCGGGGCCCGCGGGTTTACGAGGTGCGGGCCGGCGGCGGCTTGGTCGCGTGTACGTGCTCCTCCCACGGCTGCCGGGGCGGCCCGGGGTGGATCGCCTCGTCGATCTCCAGGAGCGACTCGCTGTGCCGCTCGCGCTCGAACGCCTCGGCCCCGCCGCGCACCCCGAACAGCCGTTTGGCGACGATGATGTAGACCACCGCGAGGATGTTCAGCACCAGCGTGCAGACCTTGAACCAGCTCACGTGCTCGCGCATCTCGTAGCCCTCCAGCGGCAGGAACGCCGCGGTGGCGACCACCGTGAGGTATTCCGCCCAGCGCTTGAGGTACCACAATCCGACCGCCTCGACGATCTCGATGACCGCGTAGACGACCATCCCGATTGCCACCCAGATCAGGGTCGAGCGTTTGTAGTCGAACGTCTTGCGGATCGAGTCGACGATCGGCGAGTGGTCCAGGTCGTAGTGGAAGTGCTCGGCCACCGGCCGGAACGCGGTCAGGTCGTCCTCGAACAACCGGCGTACCGAGTCCTGCGAGTTGCTGAACCGCCAGACCGCGTAGGCCGCGAGCAGGATCAGTACGCCGCGCGCGGCCCGCTCGATGGACAGGAAGCGCAGGATCAACACGTCGCGCAGCGCCCGACCGCGCATCACCACCGGCGCGTCGCCGGCGGGCCCGCGGCCCTTGACCTCGCCGAGCACGTAGTCGCCGCAGCGCAGGCAACGCCACGCCTCGCCGACCGGCGTGGTCGCGTGCAGCCGGTCGCGCAGCGCGGGTTCGTCGGGAGCGTACGTCTCATGGCCGCGCCGTGCGCAGGCCCGTCGATTCCAGTCCACGCGGTGAAGTTACGGTCTTCCGGACCGGCCACGTTCACGATTCGACCGGGTTCGTACCAAGGATTGGTCATCGAAGCGTGAAATGAGGTCGTACGCTCCGGATCAGGGCGCCCCGTTCCCGGCGAGAACATGGTCCAGACTTGCCGCCCACTGCCGTACGACCGCCCGCCGACGCTCGTCGTAATCGATGACCAGGGCGCTGATGCCCAGACCGCGGGCCACGTCGAGGGTGGCCTCCACGGCGGCGGACACCCCGGGCAGGGAGACGTCGGCGTCGAGCAGCTCGACGGCCATGTCGTATATCGCCGCGGTCAGTCGCAGATCCAGCGGGATCACCCGCGCGCGCAGCACGGGATCGTTGACCGCGGCCGTCCACAGGCTGAGCGCGGCCCGGTACAGCCTGCCCCGGAACATCGACGCCAGTGCCTCGACCACCGCCTCGGTGTGCGCGGGGCCGGGCGGGATCCGGGCGCCGTCCAGGCGGGTACGGGCGACCAGGTCACCGGCGATGTGGTCGATCGCGGCGGTGAACAGGTCCTCGCGGGTGGGGAAGTGGTGCTGCACGGCGCCTCGTGAGACGCCCGCGCGCTCGGCGACCACGGTCACGGTGCCGCCGAGCCAGCCCAGCTCGGCCAGCACGTCGACGGCGGTGTCCAGGAGTCGGGCGCGGGTGACACGACTGCGGTGTTGACGTGGTTCGCGTACTGGTGCGCTGGTCACGTAGGTCAGCCTAACCCCCGAAACGGGGCTCGATGCCGGTTTTGTCGGTTGACGTGCACGGGATCGCCGACGCGCGCACGAGGATGTCGCCGCCCGGGTCGATGCTTGACAGCATTTGCGCCGGCGGGTCGAATGTCTTAGCGAACGTTCAGTAACCTTGCCGGCAGGACCCTGCGGGAATCCGGGAGCGGCCGGCCCACAGCGGGATCGCGGCACGATCGCGCGGACCGCGCACCGGATGCCACGACCGGGTCCGGCCGTCGCGGTGCGCCGGTTCCACCGTCGTGAAGGAGACGCAACGCCATGACCACAGCCGTCGTCGTCGACGCCGTACGCACCGCCTCCGGCAAGGGCAAGCCCGGCGGCGCCCTGTCCGGTACCCACCCCGTCGACCTGCTCGCGCACACGCTGCGGGCCCTGGTCGAGCGCAACGGTCTGGACCCGGCCCTGGTCGAGGACGTGATCGCGGGCTGCGTCACCCAGGGCGGCGACCAGTCGCTGAACATCGCCCGCAACGCGGTGCTCGCCGCCGGATTCCCCGAGGGCGTGCCCGCCACCACGGTGGATCGGCAGTGCGGATCCAGCCAGCAGGCCGCGCACTTCGCCGCGCAGGGCGTGATCGCCGGCGCGTACGACATCGTGATCGCGGCCGGTGTCGAGTCGATGAGCCGGGTGCCGATGGGCCTGGCCTCGCACGGCGGCAACCCGTTCGGCGGCGAACTGCTCGCCGCGCGCTACCCCGAGGGCCTGATCCCGCAGGGCTACTCGGCCGAACTGATCTCGGCCCGGTGGAACCTGGACCGGGAGACGCTGGACCGGTTCTCCGCCCGCTCGCACCGCCTCGCCGCGCAGGCCGCCGCCGAGGGCGCGTTCGACCGCGAGATCGTGCCGATCACCGTGGCCGGCGGCGCACACCGGGTGGACGAGACGGTACGTCCGAGCACCTCGGAGGAGGGACTGGCCGGTCTCAAGCCCGCGTTCGTGGACGAAGGTATGGCCGCGCGCTTCCCGGAGATCGACTGGCGGATCACCCCGGGCAACTCCTCGCCGCTGACGGACGGCGCGTCCGCCGCGCTGATCATGAGCGAGGAACGGGCGAACGCGCTCGGCCTGACCCCGCGCGCCCGCTTCCACGCGTTCGCGGTCACCGGCGACGATCCGCTGCTGATGCTGATGGGCGTCGTCCCGGCCACCCGCAAGGTGCTGGAGCGGGCCGGCCTGGGGATCGACGACATCGACGCGTTCGAGGTCAACGAGGCGTTCGCGCCGGTGCCGTTGGCGTGGGCGGCGGAGGTGGGCGCCGACCTGGAGAAGGTGAACCGGCGCGGCGGCGCGATCGCGATCGGGCACCCCCTCGGTGCCTCCGGCGGGCGGCTGCTGAGCACGCTGCTCGGGGTGCTGGAGGCCACGGGCGGGCGGTACGGGTTGCAGACGATGTGCGAGGGCGGCGGGATGGCCAACGCGATGATCATCGAACGGCTCTGAGGTCGTTCGGTCGTTCGGTCGTTCGGTTGGTTGGTCGGTCGGGTTTTTCGGTCGGGTTCGTCGGCCGCGTTTTTGTCAGTGAACAGCGAGTTACGGAGACACACGTATGCGCATCGAAGGCACCACCGCCCTGATCACCGGCGGCGCCTCGGGGCTCGGCCTGGCCACCGCCGAACTGCTCGTCGCGAAGGGCGCGTCGGTCGTGCTCGTCGACCTGCCCTCCTCGCAGGGCAAGGAGGTGGCCGAACGGCTGGGCGAGCGGGCTCTGTTCGTACCCGGCGACGTCACCCGCGAGGACGAGGTACGGGCCGCGGTGGAGGCGGCCGACGCGGACGGCACGCTGGCGATCACGGTCAACTGCGCGGGCATCGCGAACGCGGCTCGTACGGTGGGCAAGAAGGGCGCCTTCCCGCTGGACGTGTTCGCGCGCGTGGTCAACGTCAACCTGATCGGCACGTTCAACGTGCTGCGGTTGGCCGCGGAGCGGATGAGCACCCACGAGCCGGTGGACGGCGAGCGCGGCGTGGTGGTCAACACGGCGTCGGTCGCCGCGTTCGACGGGCAGATCGGGCAGGCCGCCTACAGCGCGTCCAAGGGCGGGATCGCGGCGATGACGCTGCCGGTCGCGCGGGATCTTTCGGGGTTGGCGGTGCGGGTGATGACGATCGCGCCGGGGTTGTTCGAGACGCCGCTGCTCGGGTCGTTGCCGGAGGCCGCGCGGGAGTCGCTGGGCGCGCAGGTGCCGCACCCGAGTCGGTTGGGGCGGCCGGCGGAGTATGCGGCGCTGGTCGCGCACATCGTGGAGAACCAGATGCTGAACGGGGAGGTCATCCGGCTGGATGGGGCGATCCGAATGGCCCCTCGGTGACGCTCGGCGCCGGGCCGCAGGGGACCTGGCCTTCGGCCTAGGTTTTTGGCCTCAAACGCCGGCCGGGCTGGATGTTGTTGGGCTGGGGGTTCGGCCGGCGTTTTGCATTGGTTTTGTGAGGTGGCCTCAAGCGCCGGCCGGGCTGTGGGTTGCCGGGCTGGATGTTACTCGGCTGGGGGTTCGGCCGGCGTTTTGCGTTGGTTGCTTGGGGTGGCCTCAAGTGTTGGTGGGGGTGGGTGTTGGCGGGTTGAAGGTGCCTGTGTAGCCGACTGTGGACAGGGAGATTTGTACGTAGCGGTCGGCGATTTGTTGGGGGGTCAGGGGGCCCGTGGGGCGGTACCAGTTGGCTACTGCCTGGCAGCACGTGATGACTGCTCGGCCGGCGTCGATCGGGTATGGGGTGGTGAACTCGCCCAGGGCCACGCCGTCGCGGACGGCGGCGTGCATCAGGGATTCGAGTTCGTCGCGCATCGCCACGTAGCGGGCCCGGTTGGCCGGTTCCAGGCTGCGCATCTCGGTGTCCAGGAACGCCAGCGGCGCGCGGTTGGCCATGTACAGGACGATGCACTCGACCAGCGCGGCGAATCGTGCGGCCGGCGCGTCGTCGGCCGCTTCGAGCGCGGCCCGGCAGCGGCCCAGGGCGGCGTTCATCGAGCCGATCAGCAACTCGACCAGCAGGGCCTGCTTGTTCCGGTAGTGGTAGTACAGCGCCGGCACCGTCACGCCCACCCGGCGGGCGATGTCGCGCACCGTCGTGCCGTGATAGCCGTGCTCGTCGAACGCGGCGAGCGACGCGGCCAGGATCGGCGGCAGCAGCAGCGGTCGGTACCCGCGCCAGTCGGTGTGACCGTCGGCGCGCAGATCCGCCGCCAAAGGCTCCGCCATGGGTCCGCCTCCTGATTCCGCGGACTTGCTCCGGCCGTTCCGGGACGCATCGTCTTGGTTGCCGGGCATTCTAACGATCGCTCGCTCGGTACCCGTACCCGTGCGCCGGCCGCGCGACCCGGGCCGCGGTCCGGGTCGCGCCGGGGTCAGCCGCCGATCTCCTGCAGGGTCTTGACCAGTTCGGCGAAGCCGATGCCCACCTCGTCCAGCACCCGGAGCAGCGCCGGCGGCGGGTCGCCGATCTGCCGGTTGAGCGGGCCGACCCGGCCCGGGACGCTAGCCAGGTCGCCGCCACGGAAGCGCGACTCGGGGTCGGCCGGCGGGCGTATCTGGTAGCTGCGCCAGTTCCGGGCGGGCCAGTTCAGCAGCGTCAGGTCGGGCGCCTCCCAGGCCATGAACGCCCAGCGGCGCTTGTTGCCGGCCTGGATCAGCACCGGCTCGCCGTACTGCGCGAGCCGGGTCGCGGCCACCGCCGCGATCGGGACCGGGTTGCCGAACGAGCCGGTGATCCGCCAGATCCCGTCCTCGATGCCGGCCACCCAGCCGTGCGCGGCGAATTCCTCGATGGCCTCGGCGTACGGGCTGTCCTCCGGCGCGGGGGCGAACGTGGTGGTGCCGGCCGACTCGAACTCGGTCCCGGAGGCGACGTAGAGCGGCGGCGGGGTCGGCGCCGGAGGGGGCGTCGGAGCGGGCGCGGCGACCTCGACCGGACGCGGCGGCGGGCTCACGGGTGTCGCCGGCGCCCGGGGCGGCTCGGGGGCCCTGGGCGCGGCGGGAACGGGAGCCGGGGCCGGCGCGGCCGGCGTTGGCGTCGGCTCGGCTCGCGGTGTCACCCGCTGCTCGCTCGGCCGTGCGGCCGTGGCCGGGCTGTACGCGAAGACCACGCCGGAGTGTGTCACGCCGCCGTCGGCACGCGGAAGACTGCCCCGCACCGCCGGGCCCTGACCGGCCGCCGGCGGGAAGGTCGCGCTCGTCGCGCCGGCCGGGACGACGCCCAACTCCCGCCAGGAGCCCGCCGATCCGTCGACGGACGTGGCGATCGTGACCGGCTCGCGGGCCGGCCCGGCGAGTACCACGTGCAGCCCCGCGCCGTCCGCCCGGGCGCCGAGCAGGACCAGTTCGGGCGTGGCCGCCACGCCGCGCAGCGCGTCCAGGTCGGCGGGCGCGACGGTGCGGCCCTCGCCGAGCGGCAGGACCGGGTCGCCGACGGTGTGTACCGCGAGGTCGAGACCGCCGCCGGCCGCCGCGGTGGTGCCGAGGCCGGCCCGGCTCAGGTCCGCGTTGCCGGTCAGCGCGGACCACTGCTCGCCGATCCGCCACTGCGCGAACCGGCCGTGCGTCAGCCGCTGTTCGGGCAGCACCCGCACCTCGGCGGGCCGCCCCGCGAGGGCCGAGCGCAGCACCGCGCCGGAGTAGCCCGACCAGTTCTCGTGTACGCCCAGCACCACCCGCGCGGGAGCCAGTCGGGCGATCAGCTCGCGCAGCGTCTCACCGGCCGGGTCCACGGCGGGGGCGTACAGGTGCAGCTCGTCCACCGGACCGTTCGGGAGCCGGTCGAGCAGCGGGCGGTCGAGGTTGTCCAGGAGCCGGGCCTCGGGACCCGGGGTCTCGTCCGCCAGGATGTGCCGCTCGGTCAGCAGTCCGGCGATCTCCCGCAGGTGCTCGGCGGCCCACGGCGCCATCGCCACCGCGTCCAGGTCCGGCAGCTTGTCCAGCCAGTCCGCGACGTCGGCGAGCAGCGCGTTGGAGGCGTCGTCCTCGGTCTCGACCACCGTCCACAGGCCGTCGTCGCCGGCCCAGCCGGGCAGTGCGGGGGTGCCGCCGCCGATCGCGATCCGGCAGGCGTGCTCGCCGATCAGTACGACCAGCTTGGCGCGCAGCGAGCCGGGACACACGGTGGGTGCGTAGAGGTAGTCCCGACCGGCGCCGCGCACCCGGCTCGGGTCGTACGCCTCCTGGGCGGCGTCGCCGAGGATGGCGACGCGGGCGGACAGGTCCCGGGCGAGGGGTACGGCGACCCGCTCCAGGAAGGGCAGGTCGACGCCGAGGCCGAGGAACAGCGCCTCGTGCAGGGCGGCCCCGTCGGCGCGCTCGCGCCATTCGCGCAAGAGCGTGACGGGGGATGCGGATCGGGTGTGCTGCGACGCGGTCATATGTCGATGTCCAAGGTCGTTCGTCCCGAGGGGGTGGCGTGCGGCTGCGGCTCGCGGATGCGGTCGGTGGAGCCTTCGACACGGTTTCGATGGTAGGCCCGGTCGCGCCGTGGACGAGGGGGATCGGCGGGCGGAGGTACCCCCGGCCGGACGCCGAGCGGCGTACGGGCCGCACAGGTCACGCCGGCGAGCATCCGAAACCACCTTCCTCGTCGCGAGGATCATCGCAGGAGCCGCCCCCGGGGAGGGCGAAGGCCCCACCTGCCGGGCACCACGACGGGCCATGTCCGGGGGCGACGCGCCCCCGCGTCCATGTCGCCGATCCTGCTGCCTGAGATATTAGGCGCACCGGTCCGGGAAGGTGCCGGCCGCCTCGGGATCGCGAGCCGGCGGCGCCCGGCCGCGCCGATCCGGGCAGCGATCGGGCTTTGCCGGTCTTCGCCGATTCGTGTGTGCGGAGCCGACCGGGGCCGGGATCCGGAGAGAATCCGGGCATGACATCGAGCTCGCCGGCGCGCCCGAAGAGCCGGACCGCCGTTGCCCGCGAGGTGATCCGGCGGCGCATCCTGCGCCTGGAGATGCCGCCCGGGACGGTCTTCAGCGAGGGCGACCTGGCCGCCGCCCTGGACCTGGGCAAGACGCCGGTGCGCGAGGCGCTGAACCTGCTCACCCACGAGAGCCTGGTGGCGGTCGCGCCGCACTCGGGCTATCTGGTCATGCCGGTCACCCTGCGCGACGTCCGGGAACTGCTCGAACTGCGGGTGACGGTCGAGACGTTGCCGGCCCGCCTGGTGGCCGCGCGGGGCGAGGGCACGGCCGGCCTGGACGCGGCGGCGCTCGCGTGGTGGCAGGCGACCAGCGGGGAGCGGACGGACGCGGTGCCGACGCCGGTCCAGGGCCTTGCCTACGCCGCCGCGCTGGCCGAACGGGCCGGCAACGCGCGGGCGGCCGGGGTCGAGGGGTACGTACTGCGCCACCAACTGCGGCACCTGTACCTGGCCACCGCGCTCGGCGACCCGCTCTGGCCCGCGCCCGACCGCTCCGCGCTGCCGGTCGCACTGGCCGCGGGCGACCCGGACGGCGCGGCGGCCGTGGTCGAGGACGGGATCCGGGCCCTGGGCGCGGCGCTGTTCGCGACGCTGGTGCCGGTGGTGGCCGCGTACCTGAACCGGCCCGCGGACGGTGGGCCCGGGGGCCTGCCGCCCGACGCGGTGCTCGACCTGAACCTGGGCACGCTGCTCCGCGACGGCGACGGCGACGGTGCCAACGCCGTCGCCGTGCGGCCGGGCCGGGTGATCACCGCCGAGGCGACGGCCCGGTGATGTTCACGTCGAGCAGCGCGTCATTGGCCAGCAACGTGTCGAGCACCCGCTCCCGACAGCCGGTCAGCCGGGTGTGCGCGGCCCGCCCGGCCGCCTCCGCGTCGCCGTCCGCCAGCGCGTCCAGGAGCGGACCGTCGTCCCCCGCGATCACCCGCAGGTGCGGCCCGTCGGCGGTGACGCACAACCGCAGCAGCCGGTGGTGGGCGTACAGCGTGCCGGCCAGCGCGCGCCGCAGATGCCGGTTGCCCGCCAGGTCGGCGATCACCAGATGCAGCCGGGTGTACCGCTCCAGCCAGGCATCCGGCCCGGCCACCGGGGTCGGCGTACGCACCCAGGCGCCCTCGCGCGCCGGCGCCGAACCGACCTCCGCCGCGCGCCGGGCCACCGCCGCCGAGGCGTCCCGGGCGAGCACCCGATGCAGGTCGAACAACTCGCGCGCGGAGCGCAGCGTGACCCGGGTGACCCGGTAGCCGCTGCGCGGGATCACGTCGACGAACCCGTCCTCGGCCAGCAGCGCCAGCGCCTCGTGCACGGGTGTCTTGCTCATGCCCAGCTCCTCGGCCACCGCCTTCTCGGTGAACCGCGAGCCCGGGGCCAGCTCCAGGTACAACACCCGGCGTCGGATCTCCCGATACGCCGATCCCGTCAGCGACCCCGGTCGCCCCTCGCCACCGGTGCGGTACCCGGGCGGACTCGCCTGCGCCATGACACTCCTCGGGACTCGGTACGACTCGGTACGACTCGGTCGGGTGCGATGTGGTGCGAGGTGGTGCGGTGGGACGCGCTGTGGTGCGATTCGGTGCCGTGCGGGCTCGCTGCTCGCTGCTCGCGGCTCGGTGCTCAGTAGAAGTGCCGCAGGTCCGGCCAGATGCGGGACCAGGGCTTCGTGGTGCCGGCGCACAGCTCGACCACCGCGTGCTGCTCCTCGTTGTCGACCCCCTTGCCGTTGTCCACCCGGGTGACCAGCCGGCAGTCGACGAAGTCGCGGTATCGCGCGGTGACTTCCCCCTCGCGGACGACCACGACGGGCCCGTCGGCGCGGTCCGGCGGCGGGCCCCAGTCGGCGAAGGACATGTGGCCCGAGTACGGCTTCGGCAAGCCCCGGGCCGGCCCGTATCGGTCCAGCGCGCCGGCCTCGCCGTAGTTGCCCGCGAACAACACCGCCCGGCCGCGCTGGTCCGGCGGGATCCGCCCCCAGGCCACCGCCGCCGCGTCGGCCAACTCCGGCCAGCCGATCTGCTCGCCCTGCTCGGGGTTGATCCCGATCACCGCGTTCACCCGTCCGGCCGGCAGCAGCGGCAGCGAGATGACCGCGCTGGTGACGGTGGCGACCAGGAGCATCGAACCCACCGGCACCCGTCGCCCGGGCCGGCTCGCGGCCCACTGCACGGTCGGCTCGCACCCTGCCGCGACCAGCACCAGGAGCAGTGGCAGCGCGTAGTACGACTTGCCGCCGGAGGCGATCACCAGCACACACAAAACCGCGTAGCCCGGCACTATCGAGCGCGCCCAGTCGATCTGCGGCGCGCGCAGCAGCCGGCGCGCGCCGGCCACCCAGATCGGTACGAACAGGGGTGACAGGTAAGCGATTTGCAGCGGGACGAACATGATCCGGTTCTTGATGCCGTCGTCCGTGCTGATCCCGCCGGCCACGGTGAACTGCGGCCAGTCGTGGGTGGCCTGCCACCACAGGCCGGGCGCGCTCAATCCGATCGCGATCGCCGCGCCGCCGACCAGCCACCGACTGCGCAACACCTCGCGGGGGCCGACCGCGAACAGGCCCACGAGCAGGGCCACCACGAGATAGCCGACCAGGTACTTGTTCAGCATCGCGAAGCCGACGGCGGCACCCACCGCGAGCCACCAGCGCCCGTCGCCGGTGCGCAGCAGCCGCAGAACGAACCACGCGATCAGCAGCCAGGCGACGATGTCCAGGGTCGCGGTGGACCACAGGTGACCGATGCCGAGCACGATCCCGGAGGTGGCCGCGCAGGCCGCCGCGAGCAGTTGGCCCGCCCGTCCGCTGCCGAACTCCCGGGCGATCAGGGCGACCAGGAGCACCGTCCCGGCGCACGCGAGGGCGGCGAATATGCGGAGGTCCTGCGGGTCGTCCCCGAACAGTTCGCCGGACGCCCGGGCGAGCAGCGGGGTCAGTGGAGGCTGGTCCACGTAGCCCCAGGCGAGATGTCGACCGGCCACGACGAAGTACAGCTCGTCGCGGTGGAATCCGTAGCGCGCGGACACCGCCGCCTGCAGCGCGAATACCGCGACCATGATCAGCACGATCGGTCGCTTGGCGAGCGGGGGCAGGGCGGGCGGGGCCGGGGCAGGCAGCAACGGTTCGGTCGACGTGCCTTTCTCCACACGGCTCATTAGGTCATGGTGCCGGATCGACGAGCGGTACGGCAGAGACTCGCGCGCAGGTCCGGACAACAAGTCGGATCGGTCGAACGGACGGCCTAACGACGCCGGAACGGACGGCTCGACGCCGTCGGGGCGGAATCGGGGATGACCGTTTTCCGACGCGATGACCGGATCCCGGCGCACACTGTCCTTCGGGGGTGGCCTGCCATGGACATGCGGGGTTCGGGGCGCTCGGTCGCGGGCCGGTATCGGCTGCGCGAGCGGCTGGGTGCCGGGGGGAGGGGCGTGGTCCGGCGCGCCGCCGTGTTCGGCGAGCCGCCGCCGGAGTCGCGCCGGGCGGGGCCGCTGACCGGGGTGATCCTGGGGCTGCCTGCCAAGGAGCCGGAGCGGCGAGCGGACGCGGATGAGGTCCGGTGGGCCCTCGACGCGGATGTGACGGACAGCGGGACACGGCAGGTGGGGCCGGAGTTGGCGGGGCGGCCGTCGGCGCTCGCGGAGCCGGCGCGGCCGGTGGAGGCGGAGCGGGCAGACGGGGAGGCGAGCACGGTTCGCGCGCCGATGGGATCGCCCGCCGTCGAGGGCGGTGGGGACGGGAGCACGGTTCCTGTGCCGGTTGGATCGCCCACCGTGGCGTTGCCGGTTGATCGGGTGGCTTCAGGCGATGTCGTCGACTCGGCCGATCCGTTGCCCCGACGTCGCCAGTGGCGCCGGGTGGGGGCCGGTCCTCGGGGCGGTCGGCGGGATTCTCGTGGTGATCGTGGTGGTGAGCCTGCTGCCCAACGGTCGCGGTGGTGGGGGCGGTGGCGGGGGTGACGAGGGTACGAGCGGTCCGGCGGCGGTCGAGTCCGAATCGGCTTCCCCGGACCCGACGGACACCTCGTCCCGGGGCGATGCGGTGCCTCCGTCCTCGGACGGCGGTGCGGCCGAGCCCGCGCCCGCGTCGACGGGGGTCACGGCGACCGACTACACGCTGCGGGGGTTCGGGCCGGTCGTACCCGCCGTGCCGGCCGTATCGATCGACTCCCGACAGCCGGCGGCAGGCCCGTCGCACCTAGGCAACTCCCGTGTTGCGAGCGGCGGATCGTGGTCGCGCTCGGGGCGGCGGCTGCTACGGTGGCTCCCGACCGTCCGGACGGTCCGGAGGGTTCGAGCGGGTTTTCACACGGGGACGGGGGCGTGCCGATGCGTGATCGGCTGTTGGACGCGGTGGAACGCATATTGGTTCGGGACGGCGTGGAGTCGGTGCGGCTGGACGCGGTCGCCCGGGAGGCCGGGGTCAGCAAGGGCGGGTTGCTGCACCACTTCCCGAGCAAGCAGGACCTGGTGCGCGGGGTGGTCGAGCGGCTGGCCGATCGGTTCGAGGCCGCGCTGCCCGAACCCGGCGCGCCGCCCGGGGCGTTCACGCTGGCCTGGTTGCGGGCGAGCATCCCGGCCGAGTCGCCGACCGGCGATCGCAGCGGCGCCGACCAGGTCCCGCTCGCGCTGCTCGCCGCGGCGGGCGGACCGGACGTACTGGCCGCGCTGCGCGCCCGCTACGCCCACTGGCAACTTCGGCTCGCCGACGACGGCCTGGAGCCGGCCGTGGCCGATCTGGTTCGGATGGCCGTGGACGGCTGGTGGGCCGCTCGGCTGTTGGATCTGGGCGTGCCGCACGACGACGCGCACACCCGACTGCGGGCGCTGCTGGTCGAGTTGATCCGGACTCGAGGCGGCGCGGAGTGAGCGCCGGGGTGGGCGCGTGTGTACGCGAACTGCTCCCGGGCGGCGCGAGCCGTGCCGTCTCCCGGGTGCGGACCGTCGACGTGATGTGCTTCACCCGCGTCTCGATGGCCGTTGCCGACGTGGGCTTCCTGCTCTACTGGACGGTCACCCTCCTCGCGCTGCTCCCGGCCGAATACGCGTACAAGGACTACGCCGATCCGGTGATGAGCGACTGGAACTACTCGTTCATGCCACTCGACGTCGCCGCCGCGGTGACCGGGCTCGCCGCGCTGCGCCCGGGGCGGCGGATCGCACCGGACCGGGTACATGCGCTGCTGCCGATCTCGCTGGTGCTGACCGCCGTCGCCGGCCTCCAGGCGGTGGCGTTTTGGACCCTGCGCGGCGACTTCGCGATCGAGTGGTGGTTGCCCAACCTGTTCCTGCTGCTGTTCCCGCTGCCCGCGCTCGCCCGGCTCGTGCGGCGTACGACGATCGTCCGGCCCTGACCGGGGCGGGTAACGTCACCACCCGGAACGCTTCGCGTTCCGCGCCCGAGGGCGGCTTTCCGGCCCGGACGCCCGACCCCTGCGAGGAAGCCCCCCACGTGTCCAAGATCCCCGACATCGGCGCCCCGGCACCGGACTTCACCCTCGACGCGGTGCGTCTGACCGAGGGCGAGGCGATCCGCGAACCGCTCACCCTGTCGGCGCAGCGCGGTCGTCCGGTGGTGCTCGCCTTCTACCCCGGCGACGACACCGCGGTGTGTACGAAGCAACTGTGCTCGTACTCCTCGGGTTTCGAACAGTTCACCGACCTCGACGCGGTGGTCTGGGGGATCAGCCCGCAGGGACTCGACAGCCACGAGCGCTTCGCCCGCAAACACGGCCTGCGGATGCCGCTGCTCGCCGACACCGAGCATCGAGCGGTCGAGTCCTACGGCATCGGCATGGGCGGCAAGGCGCTGCGCCGGGCGGTGTTCATCGTGGACGCCCAGGGTGTGCTGCGCTGGAAGCACGTGGCGCTGGTCGGCCTCACCTACCGGGGAGTCGACACGCTGACGGCCCAACTGAGGTTGCTCGACGCCTGAGTCGGGCCGTGGTGCTCGGCTTCAGAAGTTCAGCGGTTGGACGAAGGTCGGCGCCCCCTCGGTCGGCCCGCCGCTGATCAGGGCGACTCCCGTGGAGCCGGTGTGGACCGGGCCGCCGGAGTCGCCGGCGGCGCCGGACTGGGTGCTGCGGGCCAGGCCGGTGACCGGGCCCTCGGGATAGTTGACGGTGACGTCGAGGGCGTCGATGGTGCCGCAGCGGGTGCCGCTGGACGCGCCGGTGCCGCAGACCCGGTCGTCGAGGCGGGGGCGGCCGAAGGCGGTGATCGTGGCGGTGGCGTCGTCGTCGAGGATGTCGGGGGCCAGGGAGACGCCGTCCGCGCCGGGGACGACCGCCCAGTCGGCGCCCGGGAAGCGGGAGTCGTCGACGGTGCCGATGAGGGTGCCGCTGCCGTCGTACCAGGTGGACGCGTCGTGGGCGCAATGGCCCGCCGTCGTGGTGGTGTTCGGGCGGTAGCCGTTGAAGCCCGCGGTGCAGATGTAGACCGTGCCGGTGAGGCCGCTGTACAGGGTGCTGCCGCCGTGGAAGCCGGCCGCCTGCCGCGGCGTCGCCTCGCCCGCCGGTGCCCGGGCCACGCGCGGGCGCATCGGGGTGTCCACCTCGGTGATCTCGACCAGTGCGGGGACCAGGCGGGCGGCGGCCAGGAAAGCGGCGGTGAGCGGGTCGGCGGCGCCGCGCAGGATGGCCACGGTCAGCGTGCAGCGGCGGTGGTCGACGTACCAGTACTGGCCGGCGCCCGCCCGGCCGTCGAGCGCCAGCGCGTCGAGGCGGCCGTGCAGCGCGCGCAGTCGGTCGAGCCGGTCGGTCAGGCAACCGGCGCCGGCCGGGTCGGCGCCGGCCGGGGTGGTGAGCGAGGTGAGCACGAGGACGACCGCCGCGGCCATCGCCCCCGTCGACCGCGTCATGGTGCTCCGCGTGGTCCGCGTGGTCCGCTTCATGCGGAAGACCGTACGGATCACGCCCGGTTCGGGCGGGCGAAACCGCGCCGAGGTCACCCGATCGGGCGCCCCATGCCCGCATCCGAGCGTGGGCATGGGGCGATTCCGCATTCCGGTGGCGCGTCGATCCGCGCGGGCGGATGTGTTCGCCGGCCCGGACCACCTTGCGCCGAATGCGCAAGGTAAGGCTAACCTAAGTGACGTCCTGGGGGGCGCCGTTTTCACCCCCCGTACTTTCTCGCGCCCGGAGCCCCACATGACCACTTCTCTTCGCCCGCTCGCGACCGCCCGGCGGCGTGCGGTTCGGTTGCTCGCCGTGGCGGGGGCGGCCGGTCTGCTGCTCACCGGATGCGGATCCGACTCCGACTCCAAGTCCGATTCGAAGTCCGACCCGAAGTCCGCCGCGAGCCAGGGCGGCAGCGGGGGCGGCGACGCGGCCGGCGGCACCCGGACGGTCAAGGACGCCACCGGTACCACCGTCCAGGTGCCGGCCAACCCCAAGCGCGTCGTGGTGCTCACCCAGGAGGACCTGGACGCGGTGCTCGCGCTCGGCGTCAAGCCGGTCGGCATCACCAACGGCCAGGGCCTGGACAAGCCGCCCGCCTACCTGGCCGACAAGGTCAAGGGCATAGAGGTGATCGGCAACCTGCTCCAGCCGGTGATGGACAAGGTGATCGCGGCCAAGCCCGACCTGATTCTGGCCGGCGACATGCAGGACACGCAGATGCTCGGCCAGTTGCGCAAGATCACCCCGGCGACGCTGGTGACCATGGCGCCCACCGACGACTGGAAGTTGTCCTTCCGCGGCGTCGGCAACGCGGTCAACAAGCTGGAGCAGGCGAACAAGGTGATCACCGACTACGAGGCCAAGGCCAAGAAGACCGGCGAGGACCTGACCGCGAACAAGGGCGCCGCGGTGAGCATCGTGCGCTGGAACCCGAACGGCCCGAGCTGGATGGAGAAGCGCCAGTTCGCCAGTGGCGTCGCGCTGGACATGGGCCTGACCCGGCCGAAGGCGCAGGACAAGGACGGGAACGCGCACACGCCCGCGCTGAGCCTGGAGAAGATCTCCGAGATCGACGGCGACTGGCTCTTCCTCGGCACGCTCACGGCGGACGGCGCGAGTGCGCTCAAGGAGGTGCAGAGCAAGCCGGCCTACAAGGAGTTGAACGCCGTGCAGAAGAACCACGTGGTCACGGTGGACGGTTCGGTGTGGTCCACGCGCGGCGGGCCGCTGGCGGCCGACGTGGTGCTCGGCGACATCGCGAAGGCGCTGTCGGCGACTTCCTGAGCATGGGCCGGGTGAACCGGGCTCGGTGATTCCGGGCCCGGAGCCCCGGGCTTGAGGAGCCCGGCCCGACCGGCTTGGGTCCGACTGTTGGTGATTCGACTGTTCTCGACCTGCGGAAGGCGACCGGCACCATGGACACTCCGATCCTGCACGCGCTGAGCCGGGCGGTCGACGCCGGACGCGCCGACGCCTGCGCCGAGTTCTGGGCCCGGGTCGAGGCGGTCGGCGCCCCGCTGGTCGAGCCGGATCCGGACGATCCCGGGCAGCGGTTGGTCACGTTCGTGTGGCGGGACGGCCCGGCCGGGCCCACCGGCGACGTGCTGGCGCTGCTGCACACCTTCACCGATCGGGACCGGCACGCGGGCGATCTGACGCCGCATTTGCTGCGTCGGGTGCCGGGGACGGACGTACGGGCGATCACCCACCGGCTGCCCGCCGGGCTGCGCGCGTCGTACCAGTTCTTCGTCGGAACCGGCTCGCGGGCCGAGACGCTGCGTACGGATCGGGCGGCCTGGCTGGGCGTGTTGGACGCCGCGGTGCCCGATCCGTACAACCACGCACCCACCCTGGCCGCCCGGGACGGCCGCAACCCGTCCTCGATCCTGGCGCTGCCGGACGCCCCCGCGCAGCCGTGGGCGCGGCGTCGGCCGGGGATCCCGCGCGGGCCGCGCGAGGATACCACGGTCGACGGCCGGCGGGTGAGCGTGCTGCTGCCGCCCGCGATGGGACAACAGCCCTGCCGGGTCGTGGTGTTGCTGGACGGGGAGGTGTGGGGTTCGGTGCTCGCGATCGGCGACACCCTCGACAACCTGCACGCCGACGGCCGCATCCCGCCGACCGTCGCGCTGCTCGTGGACACGATGGGCCGGGAGCGGCGGATGGCCGATCTCACCTGTAGCGAACCGTTCGTGGACTGGCTCGCCGACGTGTTGTTGCCGTGGGCGGGCGAACGG
The DNA here is from genome assembly GCF_053618075.1 of Embleya sp. NPDC055664. Lineage (NCBI taxonomy): Bacteria > Bacillati > Actinomycetota > Actinomycetes > Kitasatosporales > Streptomycetaceae > Embleya > Embleya sp. NPDC055664. Next base: position 150,752 of record NZ_JBSHGZ010000004.1, on the reverse strand, counting down.
TACGGCGTGAGCGCGGATCCGGCGCACACCGTACTGGCCGGGCAGAGCGCGGGCGGGCTGACCGCCGCGTTCGGGGCGTTCCATCGGCCGGACCGCTTCGGCAACGCACTGTCCCAGTCCGGGTCGTTCTGGTGGCCCGACCCGGACGAGACCAACGACGGGCCGGAGTGGTTGACCCGGCGGTTCGCCGCGACCGAGCGGCGGCCGATCCGGTTCCACGTCGAGGTGGGCCTGCTCGAATGGATGCTCGTGGCCGAGAACCGGCGATTGCGCGACGTGCTGCGCGAGCGCGGATACCCGCTCACCTACGTCGAGTTCGACGGCGGCCACGACTACGCCTGCTGGCGCGGCGGGCTCGCCGTCGGACTCGTCGGACTGCTGTCAGCCGGAGGCTGACGCGCCGGTGGGTGCGGCCGGCTCGCCCCGGGCTGCGGCTTCGCCCCCGGCTTTCCCCCCACCCTCGACCCGGTCCTCGCCCGGCTCCGCGTCGTTCGGCTCGTCGTCGTCGAACGGCGGCGGTTCCGGCGCCTCGCGCGGCAACCGCAGGGCGAACAGCGCGCCGAGGGCGACCAGTCCCGCCGTGACCCAGATCGCGGCCCGATACGGCCCCGGCGCACTCGCGTCGTGTCCGTCGGCGCCGCCGGCCTCGATCACCGCCGCGCCGGCCGCGATGCCCAGCGAGCCGCCGAGCGTGCGCACGATGGTGAACAGGGCCATCGCATGGCCCATGTCCGGCGGTTCGATCCCGCCGAACCCGGCGATCTGTACGGTCAGCACCGCCGTGCCCAGCACCAGTCCGACGCAGAACATCAACACCCGTACCGCCCAGGCGTGATCGGCCACCCCCGGCAGCGCGAGCGCGCCGAACACCAGGGCGGCCAGGACCAGCGCGGGAGTGGTCAGCCGGCGTGGGCCCAATCGGGGCAGCAGGCGATCCACCACCTGCGAGGCGAACATCAGCCCGACCGCCTCCGGGAACACCCCGAGCCCGGCGTCCAGTGCCGAGGCGCCCAGCGCCGCCTGATAGAGCAGCGGGAAGACGAACAGCACGCCCATCAGCCCCGCCGAGGTCACCAGCGCGAGTGCGGTGGCCGCGCCGAACGCCCGGTCGGACACCAGGCGAAGGCGCAACAGCGGCTCGGTGGCGCGCAGTTGGTGGGCGATCGCGACCACCAGCAGGATCAGGCCGAGCAGGCCGGAGACGGCGATGGCGGGCGTGGTCCAGCCCTGCGACGGACCGAAGCCGAGCGCGTAGGTGAGCAGGCCGAGGGTGGGCGTGGTGAGCCAGAACCCGGTGCGGTCGAACGGGGCGACCACACCCGCCCGATGCTCGCGCAGCCCGTACAGGCCGAGCAGCACTGCGGCTGTGCCGATCGGCACATTGACCAGGAACAGCCAGTGCCAGGACAGGTGTTCGGTGAGGAACCCGCCCAGCGGCGGGCCGAGGGCCGGCATCAGCGCGGTCGGTACGATCAGCCACTTGGCCAGCCGCATGCGTTCGTGCGGCGCGAACGCCGTGAACAGGATGGTCATCCCGACCGGCGTGAGCAGCCCGCCCGCCAGGCCCTGGACCGCCCGGGCCAGGACCAGCGAGACCAGGTTCTGCGACAACCCGCACGCGGCCGAGGCGGCGGTGAACACCGCGAGCGAGCCGAGGAAGACCCGCTTGGTGCCGTGACGGTCGCTCAGCCGCCCGGCCACCGGCAGTGCGGCCACCAGCGCGACCAGGAAGGCGATCTCGACCGTATTGGCCGCCACCGCCGGGCGATCGAAGTCCTCCGCGATGGTGAGCAGCGCCGGGTTGACGATGGTCGAGTCCAGGCCGTTCATGCACATCGCGGCGGTGTAGACGAGCACCACGATCCAGGCGGAACCCTGCGACGTGGCGGTCCGGGTTGCGCCCTGTTCGGTGTGTTCCGGGTTCACCGCGCGACCGGGCCGAGGTCGGTCCAGTGCGCGGTGATCCACTCCAGCGCGGCCGGGCGCGGGCACGGCCCGTGCGCGATCGCCCAACCGTCCGGCACGGCGGCGAAGTCCGGCCACAGGGAGTGCTGACCGACGTCGTTCACCAGCACCAGGAACTCGCCGTCCTCGTCGTCGAACGGGTTCGTCGGGGTCTCGCGATCACGGCTGCTCATCGGTCTTGCTCTCCAATGCGGTCAGGCGGTCGGCGACCACGCGGGCGATGTGCGCGATCGGGCCGGGCAGGGTCATGTCCTTGTGCGAGCAGACCACGTCGGTGTTGTCGATCCGACCGCTCACGTACGGGGTCCAGGTGTCGGGGGTCAACGTGTCGTCGATGGTGTCGACGGTGGCCCGGAAGAAGAGCACATCGCCCCAAAAGACCCGGTGGTCGTAGGCGCGGACGAGGTGATTGGTGTTCAGGTAGATGTCGCCCAGCGCCTCGATCGTGGCCGGTTCCAGACCGGCCAGCGGGCTGCCCTCGCGGCGCAACACCTCGATCACCGGGCCGAGTTCGAGCGGTGCGCCGGCCAGGCTCTCCGGTCCGTAGCCGCCCATCGTGAGCAGCGCCTCCAGCGCCTCCGCCCGGTCCGGGACGGGCAGTTCGCGAAAACCCTCGGCCGGATAGGCGTCCAGGATCGCGAGCAGCTCGACCGGCAGGCCCAGCTCCTGGAGCCGGGTGGCCATCGCGTGCGCGATGATCCCGCCGGTGGACCAGCCGAGGAGTCGGTACGGGCCGCTCGGGTCCACCTCGCGCAGGCGGTCCACGTAGTGCGCGGCCAACTCCTCCAGCGTGGCAGGCAACGGCGCGTCGGCGGTCGCCGCACCGACGCCCTGTGCCTGGAGGCCGTGGATCGGCACGTCGGCCGGCAGATGCCGGATCAGGCCCGCGTAGCACCACGACAGTCCGCCCGCCGGGTGTACGCAGAACAGCGGCGTTCGATCGCCGGGAGCGGCCGGGCGCAGCGGCAGCAGTACGTCCAGCGCGTCGGTGCGGTCGGTGGCCTCCAGGGCGGCGTCCAGGCCCGCGGCGGTGGGTGCCTGGAAGACGGTGCCGATGCCGATGTCGACGCCGAGAACAGCCTTGATCCGACCGGCCAGGCGCACAGCGAGCAGCGAATGGCCGCCCAGGTCGAAGAAGTTGTCGTCGATGCCGACGCGGGGCACGCCCAGGACCTCGGCGAGCAGCGTGCAGAGCAGTTCCTCACGCGGCCCTCGCGGTGCCCGTCCGGTGGTGGTCGGGGTGTACTCCGGGCGGGGCAGCGCCTTGCGGTCGAGTTTGCCGTTCGCGGTCAGCGGCAGGCGGTCGAGTACGACCACGGCCGACGGGACCATGTGCACGGGCAGTGTCGCGGCGGCGTGTTCGCGCAGCGCGGGTCCGTCGGCGGCCGGCTTGGCGGTGGGTTCGGCGTCGGGTTCGAGCGCCGGTTCGGGGCTGGGTTCGGGGGTGGGTTCAGCGGTGGGTTCGGCGACCACGTAGCCGACCAGGCGTTTGTCCCCCGGCGTGTCCTCGCGCAGGATCACCGCCGCGTCGGCGACGGTCGGGTGCGCGGCCAACACCGCCTCGATCTCGCCGAGTTCGACCCGGAAGCCGCGAATCTTCACCTGCTGGTCGGCGCGCCCGAGGTAGTCGAGCGTGCCGTCGGCGCGGCGTCGGGCCAGGTCGCCGGAGCGGTACATCCGGGTGCCGCGCTCGCCGAACCGGGCCGCGTGCGGGTCGGCGACGAAGCGCTCGGCGGTGAGCGCGTGCCGACCCAGGTAGCCCCGGGCCAGGCCCTCGCCCGCGACGTACATCTCGCCGGTCACCCCGGGCGGCACGGGCTGGAGGTACCGGTCCAGGACGTAGACGCGCAGGTCGGGGATGTTCACCCCGATCGTGCTCGCCGTGCCGGCGGCGGCCGAGGCGCGGTCCAGCGGATGGTAGGACACGTGCACGGTGGTCTCGGTGATCCCGTACATGTTCACCAGGCGCGGCGCGTCGTCGGCGTGCCGTTCGTACCAGTCGGCGAGCCGGGCCGGTTCCAGCGCCTCGCCGCCGAACACCACGTAGCGCAGCGTCAGTTCGCGGCCGGGCCGCTCCCGGTCGGCGGCCACCGCCTGATGGAACGCGGACGGCGTCTGGTTGAGCACGGTGACCCGCTCGCGGGCGAGCAGGTCCAGGAAGGCGGCCGGGTCCCGGCTGATCGTGTGCGGCACCACCACCAATCGGCCGCCGAACAGCAGCGCGCCCCACAACTCCCAGACGGAGAAGTCGAACGCGTAGGAGTGGAACAGGGTCCACACGTCGTCCGCGCCGAAGCCGAACCAGTGGTCGGTCGCGGTGAACAGGCGGGCCACGTTGTGGTGGGTGACCGGTACACCCTTGGGTCGGCCGGTGGATCCGGAGGTGTAGATGACGTAGGCCGGGTCCGACGGGCGCAGCGGGCGTTTGCGCTGGGCCTGGGTCAGGTCGAAGCCCGGGTGGGCGTCGGCCTCGTGGCCGTCCACGTGGATTCGGGGCAACTCGTGCGCGGGCAGGCGGGGTGCGGTCGCGGTGTCGGTGAGCAGCGCGGCGGGGTGGGCGTCGTCGAGCATGTAGGCCAGCCGGTCGGCCGGGTAGTCGGGGTCCAGCGGTAGGTAGGCGGCGCCCGCCTTGGCCACCGCGAGCAGCGCGACGACCAGGTCGAGTGAGCGGGGCAGGGCGAGCGCGACGATGTCGCCGGGGCCGATGTCGCGCGCCACCAGGAGCCGGGCGAGGCGGTTGGCCCGGGAGGAGAGTTCGGCGTAACTCAGCGACAGGCCCTCGCAGTCGACCGCGGTCCGCGTGAAGTGCTCCGCGGCGACACGCTCGTAGCGGGCGACCAGGGTGGTGGAGGAGGTGGCGGTCGCGGTGGGGCCGACGTTCCATTCGACCAGCGCGCGGTGCCGTTCGGCGTCGTCGAGCAGCGGCAGTCGGTCGATCGGGGTGTCGGGTGCGGCGACGGCGGCGCCCAGCAGCGCGGCGAGTCGGCGGGACAGGCCCAGCGCGGTGCTCCGGTCGAACAGATCGGTGCGGAACTCCAGGAAACCGCCCAGGCCCAGGCCGGGTTGCTCGCCCACGTTCAAGGTCAGGTCGAACTTCGCGGTGCCGGTGGGCGTGGCCACCATACGCGCGCGCAGCGGGCCGAGCGCGAACTCGGCGTCGGGTCGGGACTGCCACGCGATCATCACCTGGAACAGCGGGTGCCGAGCCAACGATCGGGCCGGATTGAGTTCGTCGACGACCCGGTCGAAGGGCAGGTCGGCGTGGTCGTAGGCGGCCAGCGTGGTGGTGCGGACCCGGTCGAGCAGGGTGCGGAAGTCGGGGGAGCCGGAGGTGTCGGTGCGCAGCACCAGGGTGTTGACGAAGAACCCGACCAGGTCCGCGGTGGCGTCGTCGTCGCGGCCCGCCACCGGGGTGCCGAGCGGGATGTCGGTACCGCAGCCGTGCCGGGTGAGCAGCGCGGCGAACGCGGCCTGGACGGCCATGAACACACTGGTCCCGCTCGCCCGGGCCAATTCGACCAGGCCGGTGTGCGTGGTGGCGTCGAGCCGGAACGGCACGGTGTCGCCCGCCGTCGAGGCGACCCGGGGGCGGGGCCGGTCGGTGGGCAGCGCCAGTTCGTCGGGCAGCCCGGCCAACGTCGCGCGCCAGAAGTCGAGTTGCCGCCGGGCGAGGGGGGTCGGGTCGCCGGGGTCACCGAGCAGCCGGGCCTGCCACGCGACGTGGTCCGAGAAGCACACCGGCAGCGGCGCGAGATCAGGCGCGCGACCGGCCACGCGCGCGGTGTACGCGGCGGCCAGGTCGCGGGCGAGCGGGGTGGTGGAGGCGCCGTCGCCGGCTATGTGGTGCAGCAGCAGAACCAGGGTGTGGGTGGTGCGGTCGGCGGTGAACAGTGTGGCGCGCAACGGTGTTTCGACGGCGAGGTCGAAGGGGTGGCGCACGGCGGAGGCGAGTTCGGCGGCGGAGGCCGCGATGTGCAGGGTGGGGCGGGCCTGATCAGGGCTCAGGATGTGCTGGTACGGCGTGTCCTCGATGGCCGGGTGTACGGTGCGCAGCGTCTCGTGCCGCTCGACCAGGTCGGCCAGCGCGAGGTCGAGCGCGGCGCGGTCCAGCGGTCCGGTCAGGGTCAGCACCAGCGGGATGTTGTAGGTGGGGCTGGGCCCTTCGAGCCGGTACATGAACCACAACCGCTGCTGCGCCGGGGACAGCGGCAGCCGGTCGGTGTCGCGCGGGACGGGGGCGAGCGCGGGACGCGGCTCGGGACGGGCGCCGGCGCGGGCCAGTTCGGCCAGGCCCGCCGGGGTCGGCCGGCGGAAGACGTCGGCGAGGCCGATCGGGGACCGGAAACTCTCCCGGGCCCGGGCGGCCAACCGCGCGGCGAGCAGTGAGTGGCCGCCCAGTTCGAAGAAGTCCGCGTTGCGGTCGGGTTGTTCGGGCAGCGCCAGGACCGCCGCGAACAGATCGCACAGGATCTCCTCGTGCAGTCCACGCGGGCCCTCACGCAGGCCCGGCACGGTCGGCGCGGGCTCCGGCAGCGCACGCTGGTCGATCTTGTCGTTGGCGGTGCGCGGCAGCGCGGGCAGCACCTGGATCGCCGCCGGCACCATGTGCTCGGGCAGCACGTCGGCCAGGTGCGCGCGCAGCGCCTCGGGCGCGGGGGAGCGGCCGGCGACGGGCACCGCGTAGCCGAGCAGGCGTTTGCCGTGCGCGCCCTCGCGGGCGATCACCACGGCCTGGGCGACGTCGCGGTGCGCGGCCAACATCGCCTGGATCTCGCCCGGTTCGATCCGGAAGCCGCGGATCTTCACCTGTTCGTCGGCGCGCCCGAGCAGTTCGAGGGTGCCGTCGGCGCGGCGGCGGGCGAGGTCGCCGGTGCGGTACATCCGGGCGCCCGGGTCGCTGTGTGCGGCACCGAACGGGTCGGCGACGAAGCGCTCCGCGGTCAGGTCGGGCCGGCCCAGGTAGCCGCGGGCCAGGCAGGCGCCCGCGATGTGCAATTCGCCGGTGACGCCGACCGGGGTCGGCCGCAGCGCGCCGTCCAGGACGTAGGCGCGCGAGCCGCGCACGGGCCGGCCGACGCCGTCCGCGCCCCAGAAGTAGGCGTCGACGGTGGTCTCGGTCGGCCCGTACAGGTTCAGCGGCCGGCTGCCGGGGATGGCCGCAAGGCGGCGCCACAGCGGGTCGGGCACACTCTCGCCGCCCACCACGAGGATCGCCGGGTGGTGCCGGTCGGGGTCCAACAGGCCGTCGGCCAGCAGGACTTCGGCGTAGGTGGGGGTGACGTCCAGGTAGTCGAGGCGGTGTTCGTTCACGTAGGCGATCAGCGCGCCGGGGTCGCGATAGGTCGCGTCGTCGAGCAGGTGCAGTTCGTGGCCGTGCACCATCCACAGGACCGGGTCCCACGACGCGTCGAACGCGAACGACGCGCTGTGGCCGATCCGCAACCGCTCCCGACCGGTGCGCTCGACGGCCGGCGCGATGTGGTCGGTGCCGTGCCCGGCGTACAGGTTGGCGAGCGAGGCGTGGGTGACCGCGACGCCCTTGGGCCGGCCCGTCGAGCCGGAGGTGTGGATCACGTACGCGGTTTGCTCGGGGCGTGGCGGTCGCGGGGCCCGGTCCGGGTGGGCGGCGAGCCGGGCGCGGATGCTCGGGTCGTCGAGGACCAGCGTGCGGATGCGGTGCGCGGGCAGGGCCGCGAGGGTTTCGGTGGTGCCGATCAGGCACGCCGGACGGGTGTCCGCCAACACGTCGGTGATCCGCCGGGCGGGGTGGCCCAGATCGAGGAACTGGCAGACGCCGCCCGCCTTGAGCACCGCGAGCAGCGCGACGGCGGTGTCGGCGCCGCGGTGCAGGGCGACGGCGACCGGGACATCGGCGGTGACACCGACCGCGATCAACTCGTGCGCGAGCCGGTTGGCGGCCGACTCGAGTTCGGCGAACGTACGCGCGTCGGCGCCGGCGCGGACCGCGATCGTGTCGGGTGTGCGCGCGGCCCGGCGGGAGTACAGCTCGGGGAGCGTGGCGTCGACCGGCGGTTCGGCGCGGCCCTCGGTCGCCGCGTGCACCTCGGCGGGGGTGAGCAGATCGACCCGGCCGATCGGCAGCGCCGGCGCCTCGTGGAGCAGCGTGACCAGGCCGTCGAGGTAGCGCAGCAGGCCGCGTTCGTGCTCGGCCAGCGAGGTCGGGTCGTAGCGGTCGCGGTGCGCGTCCAGGTCGAGGCGCAGGCCGCCGGCGGGGGTCGGCACCACGCCCAGGGCCAAGTCGTCGATCGGTCCGGCGGCGAGGTTGTGCACCCGGCCGACCGCGTCGCCGAAGACGAGGTCGCCCTCGAAGGTCTTGATGTTGACCATCGGCCCGTAGAGCGGCTGTTCGCGTCCGGCGGCGCCCAACTCGCGCAGCAGGTCTTCCTGGCGGAAGCGCTGGTGGCGGCGCACCGCGCGCAGTTCGAGTACGACCCGGCGCAGCAACTCGGGTGCGGTGTCGCGGGGTTGAACCGCGATGCGCATCGGCAGGATGTTGACCGTCATCGCGGGCGTGCGCAGGGCGGTGACGCTGCGCCGGTTGAGCAGGGGCAGCCCCAGGGTGATCTCCCGCGCCCCGGTGACGCGGTGCAGGTATCCGGCGGTGGCGGCGAGCAGGAGTTCGGCCCAGGTGGCGCGGACGGTGGTCGCGGCCTCGGTGAGGCGGGTGGTGCGGTCGGCGTCGAGTTCGAGGGTGCGGTGCAGGATCGGCGAGGCGGGGGTGGGTGTTTGCGCCTGCTCCGGGTCGGCCTGCGATGGCGGGACCGACGCCGTGGGTCGGGATTCGGCCAAGGTCACGGATCGGGGGCGGTCCGCGAGATGTTCCAGCCAGAATGCGCGATCGGTGTCGTACGCTTCGCTGGCTCGGTAGTCGGCCTCCTCCGCGACCAGTTCGCGCAGGGTGCCGAAGGGGTTGGGGGTGGTCGGGGCATGGGTGGCGAATCCGGTGTACAGCTCGGCGACGCGCCGGCCGATCAGGGTGAGTGCGTACGCGTCCACGGCGATGTGGTGGACGCGCCGGTACCACCAGTGGCGGTCGTCGGCGAGCCGGAACAGCGCGTGGGTGACCAACAGACCGGTGGTCGGGTCGATCGGCCGGGCCAGGTCGGCGCGCAGCCACTCCTCGGCCGCCGCCTCCGGGTCGGCGGCGGTGTGCACGTCGATGCGGTGCAGGGGGTCCTCGCGGCCGTCGGCGGTGGATCGTACGCCCTGGACCGGGGTTCCGTCCGGGCCGATCGACACCAGCAGGTTCAGCGTCTCGGCCTCGGCGCCCACTTGGCGCAGGGCCCGCGCGAACAGGTCGGCGTCCAGTGGGCCGCGGATCTCGATCCGGTCGGCGGTGTTGTACTCGGGGTCGTCCGGGGCCAGGGCCTGCGCGTAGTGGATGCCGGCCTGGGCGGCGAGGAGGGGCAGCCGCACGGATTCGGGGACTTCGGGGCCGTCCTGACTCGGGTCGGCGTCCGTGACCGTGGGCTGGGCCGGGTAGTGACGCATGGTGTGGGGACTCCCGGAATGCGACGAGGGCAGGCGGAGCGTACCGATCCCCGGCACGCCAAGTTAGGTAAGCCTAAGCTATCTTTCGAATGCTCGACGGGGTGCCCCCGGGAGCGATGGAACTCGATCAGGCGGAGCTCTCGATCAAGCGGAGCTCCCGAAGGGACGGAGCTCTCGGTGACGTGCGCGGCGCGGCTCGCGAAGGAGCTGTCGGTGCGGCTCGCGGTGGGGCTCTCGGTGCGGTTCCGGACACTGCTCTCGAAGCGGCTCTCGAAGCAGCTTTCGATGCAGCTCTCGCTGAAGAACATGAACTGGAGCGGAACATGAGCGTGGCCGACGTGGCGAACCTACCGGCCTCGGACGCCGACCGGGCCGCGATTCGCGATCGAGTCCTGACCAACCGCGACGAGTTGCTCGCGCTGAGTCGACGCATCCATGCCTACCCGGAGCCGGCGTTCGCCGAACACCGGGCTTCCGCTTGGTGCGTGGAACTGCTGCGGGCGCACGGCTACACCGTCACCGCGCCCGCGCACGGCCTGGAGACGGCCTTCGTCGCGACCGTCGGCACGGGCCCGGTGACGGTGGCCATCGCGTGCGAATACGACGCGCTGCCGGGCCTGGGCCACGCGTGCGGACACAACCTGATCGCGGCGGCGGGGGTCGGCGCGGCCCTGGCGCTTGCCCCGGTCGCCGGGCAACTGGGCCTGACCGTACGGGTGATCGGCACACCGGCCGAGGAACGCGGCGCCGGCAAGGCGCTGTTGCTGGAGGCGGGCGCGTTCGACGGGGTGGACGCGGCGATGATGGTGCACCCGTGTCCGTTCGAAGTGGCCGAATTCCGCTCCTTCGCGCTCGGCACGCTGTCCGTGGAGTTCCTGGGCACCGCGGCGCACCCGAGCCTGAATCCGCACGAGGGCCGCAGCGCCGCCGATGCGCTGACGGTGGCTCAGGTCGCCCTCGGGCTGCTGGGGCGGCAGTTGCCCGCCGACTGGAGGGTGCACGGCATCACCACGGCGGCGGGCACCGCGCCCAACGTGGTCCCGGAGCGGGCCACGGCGGAATACGAACTGCGCACCACCGACGCCGCCGACCTGGCCGAACTGCGCACCCGGGTCGAGGCATGCTTCCGCGCGGGCGCACTGGCCATCGGCTGCGAGGTCCGGCTGACCCGCCCCGAGCCGGACTACCTCGACTTCCGCACCGACCCGACCCTGATCGCCCTGTGGCGCGCCAACGCCCGGGAGCTGGGCCGCCCGGAACCCACCACGCGCCCACCCTTCGCCTGCACCGACATGGGCAACGTCTCCCACGTCATCCCCACGATCCACCCGGTCCTCGACATCACGGGCGGCACGAGCGCCCCCCACGAGGCGGCCTTCGCCGAAGCCGCCATCTCCCCACAGGCCGACCAGGCCCTCCTGGACGCCGCGATCGCCATGGCCTGGACCGCCGCCGACTACGCAACCCTCCGCCACAACACCCCCCACTGACAACACCCCACCGCCTCCCGGCCCCAATCCCTGCGGGATTCACATAGCGATTCGAATTCCGCCCGATTTCCCGAGTGCGGCCCTATCTCGGATTAGTCCGTTGACACGTGTCGGGAGCATGTATGTCCCAGCTTGCTTTCTCGATCGAACCTGCACTACTGAAGACTTATAGACAAAGTCTCGACCTTGGAATGGCAGTCCTACTGTCCGGATCTGCCGTATAAGTGACCTGACTTTACCAAGTCTTTATGGGTTTCCCTTGCCTCGGTCAAGCCTTGATCTTGTGGTGGAGTCGATAAAGGAAAAAGAATCCAACCGCGCCGTCTGGCGTCGCTGCACATTGCCCCGGGTGGGGGGTCGTGACCGGGGAGAGCCATGTCCGCACGTGGTGGGTCCATTTTCCGTACGCGCATTCCGCGTATGCGCCGACGCTTCGGAGCGGTCGCGGTCGTCGCCGCGATGACCCTGCTCGGGACCACGGTGCCGAACGCCCTCGCGACGCCCTCGAAGCCGAGCACGTCGATGCCGGACCTCCCCGGCCAACCCGGCGGAACCGCCGCCGGCCGAAGCCACACGGTCGACAGCGACGCGACGCGCATGCCGGGGAGCGAACGATCCGCGAAGGCGGCATCGGAGACGCCACAGGACAAGCGCAAGTCGGCGGCTCCCGCGAAGCCCACGCTCAGCAACAACCTGAAGCCGCAGACCCCGGGGCCCGTCGACGCCAAGGACGTGAAGTTCCCGGTCGACCCCAAGAACCCCAAGGGTGCCCAACGTTCGGCCGCCGGTACACCGCCCAAGGGCTTCGATCCGGCGACCAGCGTCGAGGAACCACAGCGCCGCGACGAGACGACCAAGGTCTTCCGCAACGCGGACGGCACGTTCACCACTCGGTCCTACGCGGCCCCCGTGCACGTGCGGCAACCCGACGGTTCGTGGGCGGACATCGACACCACGCCGGCCCGGCAGCCCGACGGGCGGCTCAAGCCGCGGCAGACCGAGGCCAAGTCCGATCTGGCGCCGAGCGCGGACGACCGCGCGATCCAGAGCCTGAAGATCGACGACGGGCACTCGGTGTCGCTCGCGCTGGCGGATGCCGCCCCCGTCGCGCCGCGGATCGACGGCAACGCGGTGATCTATCCCGACGCGCGCCCGCACGCGGACGTCAAGTTCGAAACCACCAACGCCGGGATCAAGGAAACGCTGGTCCTGGACTCGCCGCAGGCACCGTCGACGTGGACCTTCCCGATCACCGTTGCGGGTCTCCAGGCGGTTCGGACCACAGAGGGCGAGATCGAGTTCAAGGACGATCACGGCGTCGTGCGGGCGGTGATCCCCCGGGGCTGGATGCAGGATTCGTCCGGCAAGGGCGACGCGGGCGCCGGGGTCCGTTCGTACAACGTGGCGTACGACTTGGTGCAGCACGAGGGTGGCATCGCGCTCCGGGTGACGCTCGATCAGGACTGGCTGCGTGATCCGAAGCGTGTGTATCCGGTCATGGTCGACCCGTCACTGAACAACAAGTCCAGCTTCTCCACGTTCGTCAACTCGTGTTCGACCGATACGCACCACCACGATCCGTACATGGTGACCGGCACCAGCAACACCGGGTGCGTCAACCAGGCCTACATGGCGTTCAACAACTTTAGGACGCAGCTCCCCAACGCCTACGTGACCGGTGCGGCGCTTCAGTCGTACGTGACCTACTCGGCGTCGTGTGCGCCCAATGTGGTCAACGTCGTGCCGATCACGCAGTGGTGGGACGCGAGCAAGTTGCGCGCCTTTCCCGGGCCGGCCACGGGCGGCGTGATCGGCTCGGCCTCCTTCTCCGGTGGTGAGACGCCGTCCGGGACCAACTGTGGTCAGGCGCCGGGTTGGCGGGCGATTCCGTTGAGTTCGGGTGGCGTCGACCTTCTCACCTCGTGGGCCCAGGGCCGCGACAACTACGGTTTGTCGCTGGTCGTCGACGCCGGCAACCGCGACGCCTACAAGATCTTCGCCAGTTCCAACGGCGCATCGCAGAACGCGCCCTACCTCCAGGTCGAGTGGAGCCCGTGGAACGCCGTTTACGACTGGGGGCAGTTGAACCCAGCGCCCACCAACAACACGCCGGGCAAGATCTCTTTCGGCGCGAAGAACATCGGCATGAACACGTGGACCGTGGGCGGCAACGGGATCATCTGGAGCACCGTCGACTCCAACGGGACGATGCGGACGGGCGGACAGCCGATCCCCTTCGACACTCCGAACGGCCATAATTTCGAGACCGACGTCAACATCGATCCGATGCCGCCGGGCTCCTACTACCTGTGCATCGAACTCACCCGTCCCGGTGGGGTGTTCGGTGACCAGGGCGTGACACCCCGCTGTGGGACGATGACCGTCGGCAACGTGCCTCCGGTGCTAGGCACCCCTTGGCCGCCGAACAACTATGTCCAGGGCTCCTTGACCCCGCAGTTGACGGCATCCGGCAGCGATCCCGACAACTCACCCGGAGGTCCCCTCGAGTACAAGTTCACCATCTGCCCCGAAAGCGGCTCGTGCTTCGAGTCGGGTTGGGTCGGTGAGCGTTGGCGGGTGCCCGCGGGTGTGCTGGCCTGGGACAAGTCGTTTTCCTGGAACGTCCGGGTCTCCGACACGGTGGATATCGATCAGACCGAGACTTGGTGGTCGTCGTTCCGCACCGAGGTGCCGCAACCCGGCGTGAGCTCCAACCTGGCCGGGAAGCCGGGTGAGCAGGCGATCAAGGGCGTCGACCCGTATCTGGGCAACTACACGACCGAGAGCGTCGACGCGTCGATCAAGGCGGCCGGGCCGGCGCTGGAGGTCCGGCGCACGTACAACTCCCTCGATCCGCGAGGAAATGGGATCGGACGCGGCGCACCGCTCTTCGGGCCGGGATGGTCCACGGTGTACGACGCTCGCATCTGGTCCGACGACATCGGTGCCATGGTCACCTATCCGGACGGCCGACAGGTCCGATTCGGGCGCAACAGCAACGGGACGTACGAACCCCCGCCGAGCCGGCAGTCGACGCTGCAGGGAGGTTCCTCGGGTTGGCTGCTCACCGATAAATCCGGGTTCCGCTACATCTTCGACCAGTGGGGTCGCTTGACCCAGTTGGCGACGCACGACGGGCGTACGCAGACCGTCACGTACAACGACGTGCTGGGCGTCGACCGTGTCGTCGACGACACCAGTGGCAGATCGCTTCGCTTCACCTGGAACGCCTCGCCCCTGGTGGGTGGTCATGTCACCAAGGTGACGGCGGACGCGCCGTCGGCGGGGGCACGTGCACCGGAGTGGACCTACGAGTACACCGGCGCCGCGCTGACCAAAGTGTGCTCGCCTGACGCCGGTACCAAGTGCACGGTGTACGGCACGACGCCGATCTCGCAATACCGCTCACTGATCGCCGACGCGATGCCGGAGAGCTACATGCGGCTCGGCGAATCGGCCGGTTCGGCTACGGCGGTCAGGGAACCCGGCTATCCGGTCGCCATGCCGGATGGCCAGTACAGCGGCAATGTGGTGCTGGGCGTGCCGGGCGTGTTGACCGGTTCGAGCAACACCGCGGCCAGGTTCAACGGAAGCTCGTCGGTGATGGAGCCCTGGCACAACCTCCAGCGCGAGACGGCGGAATCCGCGATCGAGATGTGGTTCCGGTCGACCTCGAACAACGGTGGCGTGCTGTACGGCATGCAGAACAAGAGCGTTCGGGACAGCGCAGGGGCCTTGGACCTCTGGCCGGCGTTGTACGTCGGTACGGACGGCAAGTTGCGCGGCTCACTCCCCGGCGTCGCCGCCTACAACCCCATGACATCGACCTCCTCGGTTACCGACGGCGCTTGGCACCATGTCGTACTCACCGCCGACGGGGTCAATCAGCAGCTCTGGCTGGACGGTCGGCGCGTCGATGAACGCGCGGGCGCGGCAACGGCGTCGCGGTACCAGACGAACGCGTCCGTCGGCGCCGGGTACATCCACAGCTGGTGGCCTGCCGCAGGGCAGGATCTCCGCGGTTGGTTCAACGGTGACATCGACGAATTCGCGCTCTACGACCACCCCTTGAACGCAATGCTGATCGGCCAACACAGCGACATGCGTTCCGGCGGGTTCGGTATCACCTCGATCACCACGCCCGAAGGAAGGACCGCCGCCGGCCTCACGTACGCGACCGGTCAGGATCGAGTCGGGACGGTCACCGACATCAACGGTGGCAAGTACTGGATCACCTTCCCGGACACGTCCACCACCACGACCTATTACCCGAACTCGGTGCTCAAGGCCCGGCCGTACGACTACTACCGACTGGGCGAGCGGTCCGGGACCACGGCCAAGAGCACCGTGTTCACCGACGGACACGACAGCAACGCCACCTATACCGACGTTGCGCTCGGGCTGGAGACCCTGCCCTATCTGCGAGCGGACGACACGGCGGCGGGCTTCAACGGAAGCACATCGCAGGTCAAGCTCCCGGACGGCGAACTCTCCGGCGCCCCCAATCTGACGGCGCAGATGTGGTTCAAGACGGACCGGGCCGGGGTGCTCCTGTCCAGTCAAAAGCGCGCGATCACCGACCCCGCCGTGACCACCGGGGACTACACGCCCGTGCTCTATGTCGGGACCGACGGTCGGGTGCACGGACAGTTCTGGGACAACTCGCTGAATCCGATGACGAGTCAGAGCCGGGTGGACGACGGTTCGTGGCACATGGTCACGCTCATCGCGAACGCCGGTTTCCAACTCCTCATCGTGGACGGCGCCTGGGCGGACTCGCGGGTGGGGAAGCCGTTCAACTTCGACGACCAGCGCTTCGTCTACGTCGGAGCCGGTGCGATCTCGGGTGGCTGGCCGGCCCAACCGGCCGACAAGCTCGGACACTTCAACGGGGTGATCGACGAGGTCGCGATCTACCGGCACGCCGACCTGGGCCTGTTCCGGGTAACCGCCCAATACCGCCAGAGCCTCGGGCTCTGGGGCGAGATGATCCACGCGATCGACCCGGGCAACAACGTGCTCAGCTACATGTACGAGCCGGGGAGCCGGGGAAGGCTGCTGTCCTACGTGGACGCGGCCCAGGGCAAGTGGCTCTACGACTACGACGATCGCGGCTACCTCAAAGCGACGACGGATCCGAACGCGCACACCGTCAGATACGAGAACGACGAGCGCGGGAACGTGCGTTCCAAGGAGACCTGCCGGAAGGCATGGGAATGTCAACGCGAGTTGTACAAGTACTACCTGGACGAGGCGAATCCGACCGATCCGCGTAACGACCAGGTGATCGGTTCGTGGGACGCCCGGGCGGCGGGGTACGACGACAACCGGTACGCGAGGGGATACATCTACGACGCGTCCGGTCGACTCGCGATCTCCTGGGAACCGGATCCCCTGGACGGCGGCGGCAGTTCGCAGTTCACCCTGCGCGAGTACACGGCCGGGACGGAGCCGGCGGCGGGCGGAGGCACCCAACCCAAGGGATTGGTGAAGGCGGAGACCACGCCGGGTGGCAAGAAGACCGCGTACGCGTACAACCGCGCGGGCGACCTCGTCTCGACGGTGGCTCCTTCGGGACTGGAGATGCGATACACCCACGACGCGCTGGGACGAGTCCTGACGCAGACCGAGGTCTCGGATTCCCAACCGGCGGGCGCGATCACCACATTCAACTACGACGCGTTGTCGCGTGTCGTCCTGCGAGTGGATCCGACGATCACCGACGCCGTCACCGGTCGTGTGCATCTGCCGTTGATCTCCACGCAGTACGACCAGGACGGCAACCCCACCCAGCAAATCGTCACCGACTACACCGGCACCGATCCCTCCCGAACGACCTCGGCCACGTACGACGCGTCCAACCGCCTGGCGACGAGCACCGACGGCGCGGGCAACGTCACCACGTATGGATACGACACCTTCGGCAATCGCACCAAGGTGGTGGATCCCGAGGGCGCCGAATTCGCCTACACCTACTCACCCACCGGGCACCCGACCCAGAGCGCGCTGAAGAACTGGAAGGGCCGACTCGGGGACGAGACCGCGAAGACGCTGGTCCTGGAGTCGAAGGCATACGACCCGGCCGGCCGACTGGCCACCACGACCGACGCGATGGGTCGCACCCGTCACGTCTTCTACTACGACGACAACCTGGTCGGGATGGTCCGCCAGGACGGCTTCCGCAACGCGGACGGCACCACCCGCGACATCGTTCTCCAGCGCAACGAGTACGACAACGCGGGCAACATGATTCGGCAGACCGTGGGTGGCACGGACGTCACGGAGAGTACGTTCAACGCGGCCAACCTGGTCACCAAGACCGTGCGCGACCCCGGTGGGCTGGCCCGCACCGACTCGTACTCCTACGCCCGCGACGGCGAGATCCTCGCCACCACGCATGCGCAGGGCACCGTCGCGCAGACGACGAAGTACGCGTACAACCCGGCCGGCATGCAGATCAGCAAGACGGTCGGCGACTCGTCCACTACGGCCGTCACGTCGTGGACGCGCGATCAGCGGGGCCTGGCGCTGACGCAGACCGAGCCGAGAGGGAATGTGAACGGCGCCGACAAGGCGGCTTTCACCACCACCTTCGGATACGACGAGGTCGGACGACAGACCAAGACGATCAGCCCCACGATCTCCATCGAGTCCGCGGGCGGCGCGCCGGTGTCGTCGCGAGCGATCACCATGACCGGCTACAACACGTTCGGCGAGGTGGCGGAGAGCAGCGACGCCAACGGGAACATCACCACGCGCACGTGGTCCGCCCACGGCATCAACACGGCGACCGCCGCGCCCGCCTATACGCCGCCCGGGGCGACGACACCGTTGAAGCCGACGGTGTACAGCCTGCCGGACAAGAACGGTCGTCCCGTCGCGGACATCGACGCGACGGGGGCGATCACCCAGACCAAGTACGACGCGCTCGGCAACGCGGTGCAGCGGAAGGATCCGGCGTTGCCGGGCAAGGACGCCGGGATCTGGTCCTTCTACTACAACGCCGCCGGTGAGCGCATTCAATCCGTGGCGCCGGACGGTGGGTTCAGCACGGCGACGTATGACGACCTCGGGCGCCAGGTCACCGCCGGCACGTTGGAGCTGGTGCCGACCGGCAAGACGTACACCACGAAGTACACGTATTCGGACACCGGTGAGCGGCTCAGCACGGTCGGGCCGAACGGTGAGACGGAATGGACGTTCTACAACGCCCTGCACGAACCGACCCTGTTCATCGATGCGACCCAAAGAAGCCGTGTCGTCGAGCGTGACCTCAACGGCAAAATCACGAAGTCGACTCTGGCCGACGGGACTTACCACACGCAGACGTACGACGCGTTGGGTCAGCCGGTGATCACGAGCGACTACGACGCCGACGACACACTCCTGCGGATCAGTTCGACCTGGTACGACGTGTCGGGCAACCTCATTCAGACGATCGACCCGAAGCTCAAGTCGACCAGGTACGAGTACGACGCCCTGGGCCGACGCACCCGACAGACCGAACCGGGCCCCACCTCGGCGGGCATCGTCACCGCCTTCGGTTACGACGCGGCGGGCAACCGCACGCGGTACACCGACGGCAACGGCAACGTCACGACGACGACGTACAACTCGCTCGGGCTCCAGGCGTCGATGGTGGAACCGGCCACCACGGCGCATCCGGCCGCGGCGGACCGGACTTGGTCGACCGCGTACGACCTCGGTGGTCGTCCGGTCAAGGAGACACGTCCGGGGGGCGTGAACGTCGATCGCACGTACAACGTCCTGGGCGGGCTCACGTCGCAGACGGCCACGTCCACGGGGCCCGACGCGGCGTCGTCGAGCAAGACCTTCGACTACGACCGCCAGGGCCGCCTGGTGAAGGCGTCCACGCCGAGTGGCGACGACACGTTCGGTTACGACTGGCGCAGCCACATCGTGTCGACGAGCGGCCCGTCGGGGACGTCGAGCTTTGCCTACGACCATCTCGGCCGGATGACCGGTCGGACCGACGCGTCCGGGACGTCGAGCTACACCTATGACGAAGCCGGTCGCACCAAGACCGCGACCGACGCCGTGACCGGGACGAATCTGGCCTACTCCTACGACGGCATCGGTCAGTTGACGCAGGTGGCGTACGGCGGTACGGGAGGGTCGGTCAGGACCTTCGGTTACGACAAGCTGCACCGGATGACGTCGGATGTGCTCAAGACGTCCACGGGCGCGCAACTGAACTCGATCACCACGAGTTTCGACGCGGCCGACCGGATGACCGGCAAGACGACGGACAACGGCACCGGTCCGGTGGTGAACACCTACGGCTATGACGACGCGGGTCGGCTGACGAGTTGGAACAACGGCTCGACGACGGTGCCTTACGAGTACGACAACGCCGGGAACCGGACGCGGGACGGGCCACGCACGGCAACCTACGACCAGCGCAACCGGCTGCTGAGCGATGGCGCGTACACCTACGACTACACCGCGCGCGGCACGCTCGCGAAGAAGACCACGGTCGGCGGTTCGGCGTTCACCAGCCTCACCTACGACGCCTTCGACCGGCTCACGGCCGACGGATCGTCGACCTACACGTACGACAGCCTCGACCGGGTACTGACCACGGGCGGACGCACCTTCGCCTACAGCGGCACGGGCAACGACCTGGCGACGGACGGCGCGGACACCTACAGCCGCGGGGCGAACGGCGACCTGATCGGCATTCGCAACGGCTCGACCGGCCAGGCGGACCTGGCCGTGGTCGACGAACACAGCGACATGGTGGCCACGTTCCAGGCGAGTGGGACGACGCTGAGCCGGTCGGTCACGTACAGCCCGTACGGCCAGGTGCTCTCTTCGTCCGGGCCGCGTACGAGCGTGGGGTACCAGAGTGGTTGGACCGACGCCGGCAGCGGCAAGGTCAACATGGCCGCTCGCTGGTACGACCCGTCCACGGGCGCGTTCGCCTCGCGCGACGGCGTCACGCTCGATCCGTCGGCGTCGACCAACGCGAACCGGTATGCGTACGCGAGCGGCAATCCGCTCATGTACACGGACCCGACCGGGCATTGGTCGATCAAGGGGGCGCTGAAGAAGGTCGGCAAGGTGGCCGCTGTCGCGGCGCCGATCGTCGGCGGTCTGGTCGGTGGTGCGGCGGGCATGGCCATCGGCAACCCGGCGCTCGGCGGTGCGATCGGCGGCGCGCTCGGGGGTGCCCTCGCCTACGGCATCACCACCGCCATCAACGGCGACAACTTCAGCTTCAAGGAACTCGCGTACCAGTCCGGGCGAGGCGCCATCGAGGGGGCGATCGGTGGGCACTTCGCCAAGGTCGGCGGTTATGCCGCCCAGTTCGGGTTCGGCGCGTTCGCGAGTGGCATCGGCTACGGCTTCGACGTGGTCACGGGGCGCGCCGACTTCAACTGGGGCGACCTGGCCATGCAGATGGCCATCGGCGGCTTCTTCAACGCCGCCGGTCGCTACGTGAGCAACAAGTGGAACAAGTGGCGCGGCGGCCGGGAGGAGGTCGAGGGCCCGGGCGGCCGAAGGGGCGAGGAGGACGGCCCCGGCGGTCGGCGCGGCGATGAGGAGGAACCCGCCGCGCGCAAGGCCCGCGAGGACGCCGACGCCAAGGCCCGAGAGGCCGCGGAGGCCGAAGCGGCCCGCAAGGCGGAAGCGGCCCGCCTCGCCGAGGAGGTCCGAGCCCGCTCCCCACAGGGCGCCGCCGACGACGCCTCGGCCGGCAAGGGCCGCGCCTACGAGGCGGCCACCACCTACGCCCCCCGCCCCGAGCCCATCCGCCCGGAGTACCTGGCGAAGCCGGCCTCCATCCAGGAAGCCCAGGCCCAAAACGCCGTCCGAGTAGTCGAAAACGCCCCCAAGCTCAACGACGGCACAAGCACCGCAACCTTCACCCCCGCCGAGGCGACGAATCCGTCATCGCCGCGCGGAGGTTCAAGCGAGAGCGGTAGCTCAGCCGGTCGGGAGACTCCCGGGCGAGGAACCTGTGCGAGACCGAACAGCTTCGTCCCCGGTACGCAGGTGCTGATGGCCGACGGAACCCACAAGAGCATCGAGGACGTTCGTATCGGCGACGAGGTCTTGGCCACCGACCCCGAGACCGGTCAGAGCGGACCTCGAACAGTCACCGCCGAGATCACCGGCACGGGCGACAAGAACCTGGTCGAACTCACCGTCGACGTCGACGGCCCGGCCGGCACCCAAACCGAAACCATCACCGCCACCGACAACCACCCCTTCTGGGTCCCCGAACTCGGTAAGTGGAAAAACGCCGCCGACCTCAAGCCGGGTCACTGGTTGCGAACCGCTGCCGGCACCTGGGTCCAACTGACCGCAATTCGATCCTGGGCCCAGCTCGCAACCGTCCATAATCTAACCGTCGACGACCTGCACACCTACTATGTGCTTGCAGGTGCGACGCCGGTTCTCGTCCATAACGAAAACTGCGACGATGAAGCTATTGTTCACATGGCAAATTATCCGGATAGGCAACATGCTCTCATTACCATTCATTACGGTGACGATATTTTGCGGACCCATCAGTTCGGCAGTCTTACCAATCCTGTCAACGGTATAACCAGGTTCACCCTGGATGAGCTGCCGAGGCTGACGATCAACCTTCGAGTGCCTTTGCCGCACGGGCTGCGAGCAATCATGAAAGCGGAGGATGGATTGTATAAAACGGAAATGGGAAGATATCCGCCCTACAGTTTGCCGGATCAGGGTTGCGTGTCCTATTGTGCGCAAGTTTTGAAAGCCGGAGGCGTGGAAAACATTCCGGAGCACAATGACGAGGCGCAAGCATGGCTCTTTGCGCGCTATGGATAAAGGATGTGATGTATGTCTCGACCCGAAGGTTGGGAGTGGCTGGACGAGCCGCGAGAGCATTGGGATATCCCTGCTTCCCTCCGCGGGCCTGGCGGCTCGCCACAATCCAACCTCGTTATCGCAATGCTCTCATGTGAATTCTTGGGTCACGAGACCGTAGCGCTCGCAGGTCGATTCATCGCCGAGTATTCGATGCTCTATCTTCGTCCACCGGACAGAGGGCTGAACTTCCACGAACAGTCGCGACTCGGGGCTGTGATCACCAGGCATACCCGGCGCACATATGAGGCGTGGGAGGGGTTCAAGGCGGCTGCGGAGAACGATGGTCCGGCCGCCGAGGTTCGTCGACTCATTCAGGAAGGCAGGCAGGCGCTTGCCCTTGAGTTGAACAGTGCAATCTCGGCCTTCCGGCAGCTTCCGGGAAGCGTGCTGTGAACCATCGGTGTGCCATGCATGTGGCGACGCGGTGTGGTGATGGAGCATCCTGCGACGGAGGTGTCCTTCGCCGGCCTGCGGAGCACTCGGTATGCACAGCCACGACGTGATCTGGGATGGTCCGCAGCGGCGCACGTGATGTATTCGGTGTCCGCCATCCATGAGGCAATCAGATGCCCACCGTGGTGCGGATGAGGTTGCGGACTTGTGAGTGGGTGATTTTGGGGTCGGGGGATAGGGCGGTTATTTGGGGGGTGGGTTGGCCGGAGTCGGCTATTGCCCATTGGATGTCTGTGGTTCGGCCGGCCATGGATCGGGCGGCTGTGGTTACGTGTTGGCCGGTGGCGATGATTATGCGGCATTTGCGTGACACGAGGGCGGTCAGGTAGGTCTCTGCGTCGGTGGGGGATGTGGCTGGGATTTGTAGGCGTTGGGCGTTGATTTTGTTTGTGGTGGCTGCGTCTTGGAGGGCTTGCCAGGCTGCGTCGGCGGTGGCTGGGCCCGTGGGGTCGTCGGTGCCTACTGCGGCGCAGACCACTGGGTTGAGGGAGACGTTGCGGGCTGCCGGGAGCTTTGGTTTGTCGTTGCCGTTGTCGTCGCGCAGGGCGAAGAACGTGATGACTCCGGTGATGGCCACTGCCATGGCTATGGCTGCGGCTAGCAGTTTGGTGCGCATCGGTTGGGCCCACCTGTTCGTGTGAGGCTTTTGGCTCGCCTCGGGGTGGGAGAACCTGAAGGGGTTTCTATCACTTGGGTTGTTTGTTGGTCAGGCGGTTTCGGGTGGGGTGGGGAGGAACTTTCGGGTGATTGTGGTGAGGAAGGGGTCGCGGAGGCTTTGGAAGGGTTGGTCGTCCACCATGTAGGTCCAGGTGGTGCTGGGGCGGGTGAGGTTGGAGGCTTCCTCGTCCAGGCCGGACTTGGTGATTTTGGCGGTGTCGAGGGATTCGGCTGCGGTGCGTTGGGCGCGTTGGAGCAGCGGGGCGAAGGCTCGTTGGGTTTCGGCGTGGAAGGCGTCTATCGGGTTTTGGCGGGCCAGGGCGCGTAGGTGGATGCCCTCGCGGAGGTCGGCGGTGCGGGCCAGGTGGTCGGTCCAGGCGCGGTCGAGGGCGTGGAGGAGGAGTTGGCGGGCGGCTTCGGCCAGGACGGAATCGCCTACCTCTTCGTGGAGTTCGGCCCAGCGGTCCGGGTTGAGGTCGGCCAGGATGACGGTCGCCGCGTCGTCGTGCAGGACGTCGTGGCGCAGGGCCAACACCTCCTGGCGTTGCAGGTGGAGTTGTTGGTTGTACATCCACGTGGTGCGGTGGGTATCGAACAGGGCGCCTTCGGCGACTCTTTGGGCCTGTTCGACGTAGCGGCGCACGGCCGCGTCGAGGATGCGGCCGTCGGACTCGACCCGGGCCGCGCGGGGCGGGGGTTCGGTGGTGTGCCGGGTGATGGACTCGTCGTCGAGGCTGGTCAGGAAGACCGAGGTGCCCGGGTCGCCCTGACGGCCGGCGCGGCCGCGCAACTGGTCGTCCAGCCGTCGGGTGTGGTGTCGGCCGACCCCGACCACGAGCAACCCGCCCAGTTCGACGACCCGTTCGTGGTCGGCCTCGTCCGCGCCGCCGAGGCGGATGTCCGTACCGCGCCCGGCCATCTGGGTGGACACCGTGATCGCGCCGATCGCCCCGGCCTCCGCGATGATCGCCGCCTCACGGCTGTCGTCCCGGGCGTTGAGCACTGCGCACCGCAGGCCCGCCTCGCGCAGCGCGGCGCCGATTCGCTCCGACGCGGCGACGTCGCGGGTGCCGATCAGGATCGGTCGGCCCGTGGCGTGGGTGCGCTCGACCAGCGCGATCAGCGCCGCGTCCCGGGACTCCTCGTCGTGGTAGAGCCGATCCGGCTCGTCCACCCGCACGCAGGGCAGGTTCGGCGGCAGGTCGCCCGTCTCCAACCGGTAGAACTCGCGCAGCTGCTCCGCGACGATCACGGCCGTGCCGGTCATCCCGGCCACCGTCGGATAACTCCCGATCAGATCCTGCACGATCAGCTGGTCCAGGACCTCCCCGCGCGGCCCGGCGGTCAGCCCCTCCTTGGCCTCCACCGCCGCGTGCAGCCCGTCGGGCCAGCGCTGCCGCTGGGCGACCCGGCCGCGGTTGGCGTCCACCAGCTTGATGCCGCCCTCGCGCACCAGGTAGTCCACGTCCCGGCGCAGCAGCGCCCGCGCGTACAGGGCGACGTTGACCTGGGACAGGCGCGCGTCCATGCCGCGCGCGTACAGGTTGTCCACGCCCAACGCCCGCTCCACCTCGGCCACGCCCGTGTCGGTGAGCTGTACGGTCATCGCGTCCGACGCGGCCTCGTAGTGCCGGCCCTCGACCAGGTCCGCCACCACCCGGGCCGCCTCCGCCTCGTCGGACCCCGCGGCCGTTCCGCCGGCCAGGACGAGCGGGATCCGGGCCTCGTCGATCAGCACCGCGTCGGCCTCGTCGACGATCGCCACATCCGGCGCGGGCAACACCAGTTCGGCGACATCCGTACGCAACCGGTCGCGCAGCGTGTCGAAGCCGACCTCGGTGACGGGCACGTGCACCACGTCGCGGCCGTAGGCGGCCCGCCGCTGTGCCGGGGTGGATTCCTGGGTCACGTGCGCCACACGCACGCCGAGCAGGTCGTAGACGGGCCCCATCCACTCGGCGTCGCGGCGGGCCAGGTAGTCGTTGACCGACAACACGTGCACCCGGCGGCCCTGGAGCGCGAACCCGGCGGCGGCCAGCGCGCCGACCAGGGTCTTGCCCTCGCCGGTGGCCATCTCCACCACCGTGCCGCGCAACAGGCTCAGTACGCCCAGGAGTTGCACGTCGTAGGCCCGCTCGCCCAGGGCCCGCCGGCCCGCCTCGCGCCCCAGTGCGCACAACTCGACCATGGCGTCGTCGTCCCAGGGCGTGCCCGGAATCCCGGACGCCCGGCCGGCCCGACCGAACCGGCCGCCGGAACGCGCGCCGGCCCCCGCTTCGGGGTCCGCGCCGCCGACCCGTACCCGTAGCGTGTGCGCCGCCGCGCGCAGCTCGGCGTCGGACAGATCGCGCAGCGCCGCCTCGCGGTCGGCGGCGCGCCGGACCAGGGGGCGCAGGCCGGTCGGGGTCACGGTTCCGGGCTTGCCCAGGAAACGACGGACGGACCGGGTGAGAGCGCCGGACGAACCCACTGGGCCTCCACTTCCGCGGGGCGGATGGCGCCCCTGTCGTCGGCAGCCGAGGCGACGGCGACGTCGGTCGGATGCCGTGCGACGCGCGGTGTACCCACCCGCGCCCGCCCGTTCCGCACCGCGCCCCCGCGACCCGACACACACATCACAACCTCGGCCCCACGTCGCCGAGGATCCGGTCGGTGCGGCCGTTCGGACAACGAAGCGAGGTCCACGGCTGTTCCCTGTTCGTGACCCGGATTCCCTGTCCGTGATCGCATACCCCGCGATCGGTGACCCCGCCCGGCGGGATCCGGCCGGCGACCGGTGCGGCGACCCGGATTCCTTGTGATTCAGTCGTCGCACAGATAATCTCTGCACAGGTTAAATGTCGCCGAGCAAGCGGAGCGGGCACATCATGTGGATTCACGAGCACACGGTCGAGACCGAGGTCGGCGCCGAGGCGATCTGGAAGGTGCTTGCGGACGTGGACAACTGGGCGCGCTGGGACACCTCGATGGAGGCGGTCGTGCTGGAGGGACCGTTCGAGGTGGGGTCGTACGTCTCGATGACACCGACCGGGCAGGAGCCGATCCGGTCCGTGATCGTCGCCCTCGAAGAGAACGAACTGTACGCGGACGAAACCGAGTTCGGCGGCGTGCGGCTGCGCTTCAGCCACGCCCTGGAGCGGCTCGCGAACGGCGTCGGCACTCGGGTGGTGCACCGCCTGGAGATCACCGGCCCGGACGCCGACCGCGTGGGCCCGGAGCTGGGACCGGCGATCACGGCCGACTTCCCGGAGGCGATGGACGCCCTGCTCGGCCGCGCGGCGGCCTGAAACAGCGCACCGGGCGAACGAATGGGGCGGGGCCCGCGAGTTCGCGTGGCCCCGCCCCGAGTCGATGCGCTCCGTGCGCGAAGCGTACGAAGTGTGCTCAGTCCGCGAGCAGTTCCGCGCGCAGCCGGGTCAGGATGCGGCTGAGTAGGCGCGACACGTGCATCTGGGAGATTCCGAGCCTGGCGCCGATCTGGGCCTGGGTCAGTTCCTGGCCGAACCGCATCGACACGATCTCCCGGTCCCGCTCCGGCAACGCGGCCAGCAGCGGCTTCAGTACGTGCAGGTTCTCCGCGATCTCGTAGCCGGGGTCGACGTAGGACGAGCGGCCGGAGTAGCCGTCGCCCGGACCGTCCTCCGAGGTGGGCGCGTCCAGCGAGGAAGCGGAGTAGCCGGCCGCCGCGGTCAGCCCCTCGGTGACCTCCTCGATGCTGAGGTCCAGGTATTCGGCCAGCTCGGCGGGAGTGGGTTCACGATCGAATCGACCGGTGAACGCGTCCCGCGCGCGGGCCAGTTCGAGCCGCAGCTCCTGAAGGCGCCGCGGCACGTGTACGGCCCAGCTGGTGTCCCGGAAGAAGCGCTTGATCTCACCCGAGATGGTGGGTATCGCGAAGGTGGGGAACTCGGTCCCGAACGAGGCGTCGAAGCGGTCGATCGCCTTGATCAGCCCGATGGTGCCGACCTGGACCATCTCCTCGACCGACTCGTGCCGCGAGCGATAGCGGCCGGCCACGAACCGGACCAGGGGGAGGTTGAGTTCGATCAGGGTGTTGCGCACGTACTGGTACTCGTGTGTGCCCTCCTCCAACACCTTCAGTCGGTCGAAGAGGACCTTGGACATCGCTCGCGCGTCGCTCGCGGTCGGTTCCGCGCGATCCGGCGAAGCCAAGGTGTCGAAAACCCGGTCGGCGAACTCGCCGGACGTGCCGACCGAGGATTCCGGAGCCGAGGACGCGAGTGCCGGGAATGCGACGGAACGAGCCGTGTGAGCAATCTCCGCGGCGGCTGTGGTCGCGGTCGTCGTGCTCGGGTTCATCGTCTGCCTTCCCCTCTTGTCGTACACGGTGCGTGGGCGCGGGTGCATTGTTCCGACGTCCGGGCATACTGCCCCGCCTCTTTCGGCGTACACCCCTTCGCCGCGGATTATTACGATCCGGCCTCGACCCCACCCTACGCGCGTGCCGAGCCGGACCGACCCAGCAGCACCCACAGCAGGAACGGACCGCCCAGCACCGTGGTCACCACGCCGACCGGAATCTCCGCGCCGTCCAGGACGATTCGGCCCAGCATGTCGGCCAGCACGATCAGGATCGCGCCGACCAGCATCGAGCCGAGGATCGGCACCCGCAGCGGTCCGGTCAGCCGTCCGGCGATCACCGGCGCGGCCAGCGCGACGAAGCCCACCGGCCCGCAGATCCCGACCGCCAGACCTGCCAGGCAGACCGCCGCGACCAGGCAGATCAGCCGGATCCGGCCCGGATCCAGGCCGAGCGAGGAGGCGGTGGAGTCGTCGAAGCGCAACACGTCCAGCTTGCGCCCGAGCGCGAGGGCGAGCGGGACCAGCACCGCGAGCCCGATCAGTACCGGCCATGCCACGCTGTATCCGCGCCCGTTCAGGCTGCCCGAACTCCACACGTACAGCGCGCTCGCCGAGTTGAGCGATCGCCGGGCGAGCACCACCTGCGTGATCGCGGACGCCAGCGCGGACAGCGCCAGGCCGACCACCAGGACCCGATAGCCGCGTCGGCCCAGGCCGCCGGCGACCGCGGTGACCACCACGGCGGCGACGAGCGCACCGATCGGTCCGGCCCACCACGCACCGAACGAGCCGCTCGCGCTGAAGCTGACCGAGACCAGGACGGCGGCGGTGGCGCCGTCGTTGACGCCGAGCAACTCCGGGGTGGCGAGCCGGTTTCGGGCCAGTGTCTGGGTCAGGCAGCCCGCGACGCCCAGCGCCGCGCCCGCCGCCGCGCCGGCCACGATCCGACCCAGTCGGAACTCGCGGACCAGCAGCACGTCGAAGTGGTCGCCCCGGCCGAGGATCGCGTCGAAGGTACGGACCAGGCCCAGTTCGCGCTGTCCGGAGTAGACCGACACCACGATCGCCGCGGCCAGCGCGACCGCGAGCAGCGTCGTAACCAGCACCGCCCGACCGGGCAACACCAGGGAGAACCGGCCCCGGCGCAACACCAGATGCTCGGGCAACCGCCGAATGCTCCGCCCGAGCGCCGCGGAACGCGCGGCCTCGTCCGCACGCGCCGCCCCCGCGCCCCCGCCCCCGCGCCCGATCAGACGCCGCACCCGCGCCGCACCGCCGAAACCCCCACTCGACGCCGACACCGACTCCGGCGCGTCCGTCAGCCCCAGCGCGCCCAGCCGCCGCGACCGCACCACGCCGATCAACAGCGGCGCGCCGATCAGCGCCACGATCACCGAGACCGGCGCCTCGAACGGCCGGGCAACCACCCGGGCCGCGACGTCGGCGGCGGTCAGTACGGCCGCGCCGATCAGCGCGGAGAAGCACAGTTGGGCGAGGATGCGCGGGCCGGCCAGGGTCCGGGCGAGGAATCCGGCGAGCAGGCCGAGGAAGGAGATCGGGCCGATCAGGGCCACCGAGGACGCGGTGAGCAGGGTCACCGACACCGCGACCAGGGCCCGGGTCAGCGCCGGGCGATGGCCGAGCCCGCGAGCCAGGTCGTCGCCCAGGACCAGCGCCGACAACGACCGCGAGACCAGCACGGCGAGCACGAACCCGCCCGCGAGCACCGGCGCGAGGCTGCCGAGCGAGTCGAAGCCCTGGATGCCGGCCAGCGAACCGAGGATCCAGAAGCGGAAGTTGTCGTACGCCTCGGTGGAGTTGACGATCAGGATGTTGGTGATGCCGCCGAAGGTGGCGCTCAGCGCGGCGCCCGCGAGCACCAGCCGCATCGGCGAACCGCCGCCGCGCCGGGCGGAGATGGCCAGGACGAGCAGCCCGGCCACGGCGGCGCCGGCGAACGCCCAGACCAGATAGCCGTATCCGGTCTGCACGCCGACCAGGGTGATGCCGAGCACGACGCCGAGCGAGGCGCCCGCGTTGACCCCGAGCAGCCCGGTCTCGGCCAGCGGATTGCGGGTGACGGTCTGCAACAGGCAGCCCGCCGTGCCCAACGCGGCGCCGGTGAGCAACGCGGTGAGCGTGCGCGGCAGCCGCAAGTCGCGAATGACCAGGGTCAGATGACTGTCGGAGCGGGCGCCGTGCCGGTTGAATATGTAGTCGAAGGCGCCGCCGACACCGACCTCGCCGGCGCCCACCGAAAGCGAGATCCCGGTCAGCACCACCACCGTCGCGGTCAGTGCGATCGCGGCGATCAGGACCGTACGCCGACCGGCCGCGCGCCCGGAGGGGTCGTCGCGGCGATCGTCCGAGTGCGCACCGGGCGTGGCGTCGGTGGACATGCTCGGCGGGCCACCCAGGTTTTGCAGAATCGGCTGATGCACAGTCATAAAGTGAGGCTAACCTAACCACCGAGCACCCTTGGAAGGCCGCATCACGCCGACTTCGAGCCCGCGCAGAGGGCCCCACCGGGATCGACCATGAGATCGATATTAGGTTAGGCTAACCTAAATCCCGATCAACGGGGTTGTGCTTGCCAAGGGGAGTTTCGTGCACCCATCAGACCTCGCCGGTCGCGTCGCGGTGGTCACCGGCGCCGCGCAGGGCATCGGTGCCGCCGTCGTCCGGGCCCTCGTCGACCACGGCGCGACCGTCGCCGCCACCGACCGCAATCCGACCGGCGTCAAAGACCTGATGGCCGACGACGGCACCGACGCGGTGATCGCATACCCGCTCGATGTCACCGACGCCTCGGCGGTCGACGCCACCATCGCCGCGATCGAGAATCACCTCGGGCCGATCGACATCCTGGTCAACGTGGCCGGCGTGCTGCACGTCTCGCCGGTGACCGAACTCACCGACCGGGACTGGGCCGACACATTCGCGGTCAACACCACCGGGGTGTTCCACACCGGCCGGGCGGTGGCCGGATCGATGGCCGCGCGCGGGCGCGGCAGCATCGTCACGGTCGGATCCAACGCGGCCGGCATCCCACGCACCGGGATGGCGGCCTACGCGGCCTCCAAGGCCGCCGCCACGATGTTCACGATGTGTCTGGGACTGGAGCTGGCACGCAGCGGTGTGCGCTGTAACGTGGTCTCGCCGGGTTCCACCGACACCCCGATGCAACGCGCCCTGTGGACCGACCCCGAGGCGCCGAAGCGGGTGCTCGATGGCGACCCGGCGGCGTGGCGCACCGGGATTCCGCTCGGCCGGATCGCGGACCCCGCCGACATCGCCGAGGCGGTCGTGTTCCTGGCCTCGGACCGAGCTCGGCAGATCACCATGCACAACATGTACGTCGACGGCGGCGCCACGCTGCACGTGTGACGAACGGGCGCTCCTCGTATGGGACTTCGGCCACGAGCCGCCCGGCGGAACGGCCATGCACCTGTACCCGCACGCACACTCGCATCGCAACACCGCGCGCGGCGACCGGTACCGCAGACCGTGGAAGCGGACCGCGCGCACCGGTTCGACGTGCCCCACTCGCCCGGCCCACCGGCCGACCGGCCGGTCGTCGGTGCCGCACGGACTCCGTACCACCCCGTCGGAGAATCAAAGGAGCCTCAGGTGACCACCCCAGAAGCCACCGGCCTGGCCACAGTGGGCGCGGCGACCGCGCTGCTGGAGGCGTATCGTCCGGGCGACACACGCTTCTTCGCGTCCCCCACCCGCACCCTGCTCGCGCACGGCACGCAGGCCGAAGTCCCGCACGACGCCCGCCCGTTGCCGACGCGCGTGGCCGCGACGCTGGCCGACGCGAGTCCGGTCGGCGGCCGGCCCCCGATCGTGCTCGGCGCGGTGCCCTTCGACCAGGGCGCACCCGCCGCGCTCGTGGTGCCCGGCACGATCGACTGGGGGCCGCCGCTGTCCGCCGACCCGCTGATCGCACTGGCCGCGCCCGCGCCACCGCCGACCGACTGGGACATCCGTCCGGTGCCCGCGCCGGAGACCTACCGCGCGGGCGTCGCCGAGGCCGTACGGCGCATGCGCGCCGGGGCGTTCGACAAGGTCGTGCTCGCCCGCACCCTGGAACTGCACGCGGCCGATCCGCCGGACATACCCGTCCTGTTGCAGCGCCTGGCCCGCCGCGACCCGCAGGGGTACACCTTCGCGGTCCCGGGCACCCGGCCCGACCACACCCTGATCGGCGCCAGCCCCGAACTGCTCGTCTCCCGGCACGGCGACCGGGTGGTCGCCAACCCGCTCGCCGGATCCGCCAAACGCAGCACCGACCTGGCCGAGGACGTACGCCGCGCGATGGCCTTGCTCGAATCCGAGAAGGACCTGCACGAACACGCCGTCGTGGTGGCGGCCGTGCGGGACGCGCTCGCCCCACACTGCGCCACCCTGGAGATCCCCGAACGGCCGACCCTGGTCTGCACCGCCGCGATGTGGCACCTGTCCACCACCGTCACCGCCACCGTGGACCCGGAAAGGCGGCCCTCCGCACTGGAGTTGGCCTGCGCACTGCATCCGACACCCGCCGTCTGCGGCACCCCGACCACCACCGCGCGGCAGACCATAGCCGACCTCGAACCGTTCGACCGGGGTCTGTACACCGGCATGGTCGGCTGGGGCGACGCGGACGGCGACGGCGAATGGGTGGTCACCATCCGCTGCGCCGAGGCGGCGAGCGACGTGCTGCGCCTGTACGCCGGTGCCGGGATCGTCGCGGAGTCCTCCCCGGACGCGGAAACCGCCGAGACCGAGGCCAAGTTCCGCACCTTCCTGCACGCCGTGGCGGGTGAACGATGAGCACCCCGAAGCCGCCGAGCACCGCGACCACGCCGAGCACGCCGAGCACCCCCAACCCCGGGTCGCTCGCGCCCACCTGGCCCGCCGAGTTCGCCGAGCGCTACCGCGCGGCCGGTTGGTGGCGCGGCGAGACTTTCGGCGGCGTCCTGCGCGACCGCGCCGCCGCGCACCCGCACCGGGTCGCCGTCGTGGACGGCGAACGCCACTGGACCTACCGCGACCTGGACGAGCGCGCCGACCGCGTCGCCGCCGGACTGCTCGCGCTCGGCGTCGCCAGGGGCGACCGGGTCGTGGTGCAACTGCCAAACGTGGCCGAGTTCTTCGCGGTGATCTTCGCCCTGTTCCGGATCGGCGCCCTGCCGGTGTTCGCGCTCCCCGCACACCGCCAGACCGAGATCGGCCACTTCTGCGCGTTCAGCGAGGCGGTCGCCTACGTGATCCCCGACGTGTCCGACGGTTTCGACCACCGCACCCTGGCAAGCGCGGTACAGGCGGTCACGCCCACGCTCCGGCACGTCCTGGTGGTCGGCGATCCGGGCGAACACACCGCACTGGTCGACATCGAGCGCGACCCGGTCGAGATCACCGACCCCCCGGCCCCGGGCGATCTCGCCTTCCTGCAACTGTCCGGGGGCAGTACGGGCGTGCCCAAGCTGATCCCGCGCACCCACGACGACTACATCTACTCGCTGCGCGGCTCCAACGAGATCTGCGCGGTCGACGCGGACAGCGTGTACCTGTGCGCGCTGCCCGCCGCCCACAACTTCCCGCTCAGCTCGCCCGGCACGCTCGGCGCGCTGTACGCGGGCGCACGCGTGGTGTTGTGCCCCAAGCCCACCCCCGACGTCGCCTTCGCGCTGATCGAACGCGAACGGGTGACCATCACCGGGGTGGTACCGCCGCTCGCCCTGGCCTGGACCGAGGCCGCCGAGCGCGGCGGCTTCGACCTGAGCAGCCTGCGCGTACTCCTGGTCGGCGGCGCCAAGTTCAGCGAGGAGGCGGCCCGCCGGGTCACCCCGACCCTCGGCTGCACCCTGCAACAGGTGTTCGGGATGGCCGAGGGCCTGGTCAACTACACCCGCCTGGACGACCCCGACGAGATCATCGTCACCTCGCAGGGCCGGCCGATCTCCCCGGACGACGAGATCCGCATCGTCGACGACGCCGACGTGCCCGTCCCCGACGGCGAGACCGGACACCTGCTCACGCGCGGCCCCTACACCATCCGCGGCTACTGGAACGCCCCCGAGCACAACGCGCGATCCTTCACCGAGGACGGCTTCTACCGCACGGGCGACGTGGTCCGCAGACTCGCCTCCGGCCACCTCGTGGTGGAGGGCCGGGCCAAGGACCAGATCAACCGCGGCGGCGAGAAGGTGGCGGCGGAGGAGGTGGAGAACCACATCCTGGCCCACCCGTCCGTACACGACGCGGCCGTGGTCGCCGTACCGGACGCCTACCTGGGCGAACGCACCTGCGCGTACGTGATCCTGCGCGCCGGTGCCGAACCGCTCAAGCCCGTGGCCATCCGCCGCTTCGTCCGCGAACGCGGCCTGGCCGGCTACAAGGTGCCCGACCACGTCGAGTTCGTCGAGACGTTCCCGTATACCGGCGTCGGCAAGGTCAGCAAGAAGGACCTGCGCGCGGCGATCGCGGCCGGACTGGCCGCCCGGGCCGGCTGAGCCCGCCTCCACCCCCACACATCCACCTCCCGAAGGACCGCCTCCCCGATGGCCCTCCCCAAGATCGCCCCCTATCCCATGCCGAACGCGGCCGACCTGCCGACGAATCGGGTGGACTGGACCGTGGATCCCACCCGCGCCGCGCTCCTTGTGCACGACCTCCAGAACTACTTCCTGTCCGCGTTCACCCCGAACGCCTCGCCGATCACCGAACTGCTCGCCAACGTCGCCCGTCTCAAGGACGACTGCGACCGACTCGGCGTACCCGTGGTCTACTCCGCCCAGCCCGGCGGCCAGACCGCCGAACAGCGCGGCCTGCAACAGGACTTCTGGGGCCCGGGCCTGCCCGACGACCTGCACGCGGCGGCCGTCGCCGCACCGGTCGCGCCCGGCCCCGCCGACACGGTGCTCACCAAGTGGAAGTACAGCGCCTTCGTCCGCACCGAGTTGCGCCGCTGGATGCGCGACCTGGAGCGCGACCAACTGATCATCGTCGGGGTGTACGCGCACATCGGCGTGACCACCACCGCGTGCGACGCCTGGATGCAGGACATCCAGACATTCGTGGTGGCCGACGCGGTGGCCGACTTCACCTCGGACAACCACCGCATGGCCCTGTCCTGGGCCGCCGCGAACTGCGCGGTGGTCACCGATACCCAATCACTCTTCGCGGGAAAGTAGACCGGACATGGCCCTGACCCTCGAACTGATCCGCACCGACGTGGCCGACATCCTCGGCGAGGACCCGGCGGACATCCCCGACGACGAGAACCTGGTCGACTACGGCCTGGACTCGGTGCGGGTGATGGCGCTGGTCGAGCGCTGGACCCGCGACCACGGAGTGAGCGTGGACTTCGCCGACCTGGCGGAGCGGCCGACACTGGAGGGGTGGACGGAACTGCTCGCGCCCAGGCCGTAGTCGCCCGGTCACGGGTGGCGTGGATCCGGGGCGCACAGGGCGTGGTCGATCAGCGCCCGGGTCGCCGCGTCCACCCGTGCACCGCCCGCCTCGTCGTTCTCGTCGACGCCGTTGCGCACCACCAGGACCGCACGACTCCCGTCGCCGGTGACGCCGTTCTCGCTGGAGAAGCCCAGATCGTCGCCGCCGTGTTGCCAGTACCGCCCGCCGCAGCTCAACTCGGTGCTCTCCAGCCCCAGACCGTACCCGCGTCCGGGCTCGTCGGGGATCGGGTGGGTGCGTTGCATCTCGGCCAATTCGGCGGGGCCGAGCAGCCGGCCGGACAACAACGCGACGAAGAACCGGTCGATGTCGCTCGGCGTGCCGTGGATGGCGCCCGACGCGTCGGCGACGGTGTGGTTGAGCACGGTGGTGTCGGTCGGCCTGGTGTCGCCCGCGAAGGTGTGCTGCGCCTGCGCGTGTGGCCGCGGCAGATACGGATCGTCGCCCGGGACGCGGGTGTCGTGCAGGCCGAGCGGGCGGATGATGCGGTCCCGCACCTCCTCGCCCCACGAGCGGCCGGTGACCTCGCGGATGATCAGGCCCACCAGCAGGTAGTTGGTGTTCGAGTACGCCCACGAACTCCCCGGCTCGAAGCGGCTCGGCAGGGTCAGCGCGGCGGCGACCAGATCCTCGGCCCGGTAGTGCCGGAAGCGGTTCTCCAGGTAGCCGCGCGCCGAGTACAGGGCCGGTACGGCCGCGGGCAGCGCGGTGTAGCCGGGGATACCGCTGGTGTGCTGGAGCAAGTGACGCAGGGTGATCCGGCGGCCGTCGTTGCCGTTGCCGCGCACCAGGCCGGGGAGCCAGGTCTCGATGGGGGAGTCGAGCCGCAGTCGGCCCTCGGCGACCAGTTGGAGGGCGACGGTGGCGACGAAGGTCTTGGTCGTGCTGCCGGTGCGGTAGTGGCCGTTCGGGGGCAGCGGCCGGCCGGTGTGGAGTTCGGCCTCACCGCTGCGAGCGGTACGGACGGTGGTGGGCCCGCCGGGCGTCGGGCGAGCCGTGTAGTGCACGGTGACGCCGATCGTGCCGGCCGCGCGGACCGCGTCGGTATCGCGTTGGAGGCGGGAGGCAGGGGCGTCGGCGCTCGCCGTCGCCGCGCCCGGGCGGGCCGCCGTCAGGGTCAGGGCGATGCCCAGGGCCAGGGCCGCCGGGCGTAACGACCTTTTGTGGATCCGGTTCGGCGCGGTCATCGTGGCGCGCTCCCTTCGGGGCAGAGCAGGCGGTCGGTGAGTTGTTGCACGGCCACCTCGGCGCGCAGGCCGTGTTCGTCGTCCGTGTAGGTGCCGTTGGCCACGATCACCACGCTGCGCCGGCCGTGCTCGGTGACGCCCATGCGGATCTTGGAGCCCTCGACGTCCCCGCCGTGGCCCCAGCGATACCCGCCGCACGGCAGCGGTTGGCGCATCAGGCCGAGGCCGCACCGCACACCCGGCATCACCTGCTCGAAGTCGGGCGGCATCGGCACGGTCTCGCGCATCAGCGCGAGTTGCGCCGGTGGAAGCAGTCGGCCGCGCAGCAGCGCGGTGAAGAAGCGCTCCAAGTCGGCGTGGGTGGTGACGAGTTCGCCGGCGGCGTCGGCCCAGGACATGGTGCGTACGGTCGTGTCCACCCACTCGTCCCGGTCCGGGAAGCGGTGGTACGAGTGGGCGTACGGCGCGGGCAGGGTCGGGTCGTCGCCGGGGGCATGGGTGTCGGTGAGGCCGAGCGGGCGAAGTACCCGGGTACGCACCTCCTCGGCCCAGTGTCGGCCGGTGATCCGCTCGATGATCATCCCGGCCAGGATGTAATTGGTGTTCGAGTACTCCCAGTTCGGCGCCGGGTCGTCGGGCGCGGCGGGCGGGAAGCTCGGGGGGAAGCGCAGTGCGGCGGCGACGAGTTCGGCCGGCCCCGTGTGGCGGAACCGCAATCGTTCGAAGTCGGCGGCGGTGTCTCCGAGTTCGATGCTGTAGTTGTGCAGCCCGCTGGTGTGTCGCAGCAGGTTGTGCACGCTCACCCGGCGTCCGTCGTTGCCGTTGCCGGCCACCACGCCCGGCAACCACCGGTCCACCGCATCGGTGAGCGACAACCGCCGCTCGGCGACCAGTTGCAGGACGACGGTGGCCACGAACGCCTTGGTGGCACTGCCGGCCCGCAACGCGCCGCCGCGCGGCATCGGTTGCCCGGTACGCAGCTCGCCGGGTCCGGCGCTTGCCTCGATCCGCTCGGACCCGTCCCGGAGCAGGATCGCGACATTGACGTAGCCACCCTCGCGCAGCAGCCACTCCGCCTCCCGGCGCAGTCGCGCACCGCCCGTCCGGGCCCGCTGCGTGCCGGTGGCAGCGGTGGCGGGCGTGGTGGCGACCACGGCGGACCCGGCCAGCGTCACGGCCAGTACGCAGCAGCGACGACGGGTCACGGCGGTGGGATTGCCGGGCAGGTGGATCGTATTCGGGAACACGCCGACTCCTCGGGGACGCACGGGTATCCCCCGAGGGTCCCGCCCGGCGGGGTGCCGCAACGACCGTGCGGACACCCGAACCGGCCGGGGTGCAGCCCGGTGTGCGGAGGTGGGGCGAACCGAACCTGCCGGGTTAGAGTCGGGGCATGGCAACAGACGAGGCGACGACCGTTCGGGTCGACAGTTGGATCTGGTCGGTGCGGCTGACCAAGACCCGCTCGCTTGCCGCCGCGGCCTGCAAGGCCGGGCACGTGCGGGTCAACGGGGACCGGGTCAAGCCCGCCCAGACCGTCAAGGTCGGGGACGAGGTGCGGGTGCGCGTGGACGGCTACGAGCGGATCGTCGTGGTCAAGCGCATCGTGCGCAAGCGGGTCGGGCCGCCGGTGGCCGCCGAGTGCCTGACCGACAACAGCCCGCCGCGTCCGCCTCGGGACGCGCTCCTGATGGTTCCCCAGCGGGACCGCGGCACGGGCCGCCCGACCAAGCGCGACCGTCGCCTCTTGGAGCAGTTCCGCGAACACTGACCGCGAACACCGACCGCGAACACCGACCGATGGCGCGGTGGGCCCACCGAGCGGAGTGGGCCCACCCACGCGGGTCAGAGCGCGGTGGATCCCGTGGACCCCTCGTCCTTCGCAGCCCCCGCCGATCCCGGAGACCCCACCGGGCCCGCAGGCCCCGCGGACCCCACCCACTCGACCACGGCGTCCCTCGAAGCCACCGCGTGCGGCAGCGTCTCGCCGCGGAAGAACGACGGCGCGACGAACCGGTAGCCGAGCATGAGTACCGCGCCCAGCAACAGCGCGCCGATCCCGGTCAGGAACACCCCGCCGAGCTGCCAGTGCGGCGCGAACGGCAGGGTCCAGTACGTCGTGCCGTAGTCCTTGTCCGAGTAGACGTAGCACGCGTCGATGAAGAAGTACGCCAGCAGTGCGCCGCCGAGCCCCGGCATGATGCCCTTGGTGATCAGGTCGCGTCGGCTGCGGGTGAGCACGCGCCGGTAGTACCAGACGCAGGCGAAGCCGGTGATGCCGTAATAGAAGGCGATGGCCAGGCCGATCGAACCGATCGAGTCGGTCAGGACGTTGGTGCTGACCCGGGTGATCGCCACGTAGAAGGCCACCGACGCGATCCCCATGCCGACCGTGGACCAGGTCGGCACCTGGTTGCGGGTGTGCACGCGCGCGAACTTCTCCGGGATGGCCCGGTGCGCGGCCATCGACAGCGCGGTGCGCGCGGTCGGCAGGATGGTGGTCTGGGTGGACGCCGCCGACGAGGTCAGCACCATGAACACCAGCAACTTGGCCATGAACCAGCCGAATCCGACACTGCCGAAGACGCTCGAACCGAGGCCGGACAGTACGTCCCCGGAGTTGTCCGGATTGGCCAGACCGCTGCCGGTGTCGCCGGCGCCCGCGAAGGACAGCGCCGAGGTGCTGATCAGGACGTAGATCAGCAGGAGCAGAACGGTCGAGATCACCGCGGCCCGGCCGGGGGTGCGCGCGGAGTCCGCGGTCTCCTCGTTGATCGAGACGGCCGTGTCCCAGCCCCAGTAGATGAACACCGCGGCCAGGACGCCCTTCGTCAGCGCGTCGACGGAGTCGATCTCGAACGGGTTGAACCAGGACCCCGCGATGTGGACCGAGCCGTCGGGGGCGTTGCCGAGGTAGACCTTCCAGAGCGCGGTGAGGCCGAGGGCTACCAGGACCACGATCTCGATGGTCAGCAATACCTTCTGCAGGTTGGCGGACAGTTCGATGCCGACGTAGCAGATCCAGGTCATCAGGATGATCCAGACCACGCCCGCGAAGGTGGTCCAGAACGTGTCCTCGGCGAGGCCGTAAGCGCCGACCAGCTGGAAGCCGTACTGGCCGGCGATCTGCGCGAGGTTGGCCATCACGATGACGTCCGCGACGATGATGGCCCAACCGCCCATCCAGCCGGTCATCGGGCCGAACGTGCGTGAACCCCAGGTGAAGGTGGTGCCGCAGTCGGGGTTGTCCTCGTTGAGTTCCTTGTAGCCGTAGGCGATCAGGAACATCGGGACGAAGGCCAGGACCATGACGATCGGCGATTGCAGGCCGACGCCCGCGACGATGATGCCGAGGGTGGCGGCCAGGCTGTAGGCCGGTGCGGTGGAGGCGAGCCCGATCACGACGCTGGACGCGAGGCCCAGGGCGCCGGTCTTGAGGCCCTTCTCGCCGGCTGCGCGACGCGGGGGCGGTTCGGGCGAGGAGGGTCTTGCGGGGTCGGTGGAGACCATGGCGAACCGTCCTGTCCTAGACGGGTGGTTTCTACCCGTTCGACCGAAAACGGACCATTGAAGCAGGGGATCAGATTAGACCCCCCGGCAAGCCGTCCGGCAGCCCCGGAGGCCGGAAAAATCAAGGGAACTGATGCTGTGTCAGGTGCACGGGACGGCAAGTGTCGCGGGGTGCGGCGGGATGGTCACCGTCGGCCACGAAGTCGACCCGGCGCGGCCGGCGCCGGGCGCCGCTCAGGCGGGCACCCGGGTCGCTTCGGCGGCCGGATGCGCGGCGTGCGCGGATGTACGCCCGCGCATGCGGGAATCCGTCCAGGCGCTCGCCAGTGCGATCAGGCCCAGGGCGACGCCGACCCACGCGACGGCGGCGTAGTCGAAGCCGGCCGCGATCACCCGGCCGCCGAGCAGTGGGCCGACGGTGATGCCGACGTTGAACGCCGCCGTGTTGGTCGCGCCGGCGAGGGTGGGGGCGTCGGACGCGATGGCGAACACCCGGGCGTTGACGGCCGGGTTCGCCGCGAAGCCGCCCGCGCCGAGCAGGAAGACCAGGACGAGGGTGGCCGGCACGTTCCGCGCGGTCAGCGCGAGCAGCAGGGACACGACCACGACCGTGCCGAGGCTGCCGTACAGGGTGCCGAAGGGGTGTTCGTCGGCCAGCCGTCCGCCGACCGTGATCCCGACCACCGCGCCCACCCCGTACCAGGACAACACCAGCGGCACCCACGCCTCGCCGATCCCGGTGGTGTTGGTCAGCATCGTGCCGAGGTAGCTGAACACCGCGACCACGGCGCCGAAACCGGCCGCCGTCGTGGTGTAGGCGACCCACAGTCGCGGCCGGCGCATGGAGCGCAGTTCGGTCCGGACCGCGCGCGGCGCCTCGTTCGCGGTGTGACCGCCGGGCAGGACCGCGTACACCGCGACCGTGCTCAGCGCGGTGAGCAGGGCAACCGCCCAGAAGGCCGCGCGCCAGCCGGCCCAGGTGCCGATCATGGTGCCGAGTGGGAGGCCGACCACGGTGGCCAGGGACAATCCGCCCGCGACCACCGCCATCGCCTTGGCCCGCGCGTTCGGGGCGACCAGACCGATCGCGGTGACGGCCGCCACCGCCCAGAAGCCGGCGTAGGCGATGGCGCTGACCACGCGGGTGGCGAGCACCACCCAGTAGCCGGGGGCGAGTGCGCCGACCACGTGGCCCAGGACGAACACGGCCTGGAAGGCGATCAGGGCGGTACGCCGGGGCCAGTGCAGGGTGAGTACGGCGAGCAGGGGTGCGCCGACGACCATGCCGACGGCGAAGGCCGAGATCAGCAGCCCGGCGTCGGGGATGGAGACGCCGAGGTCGGCGGCCATCGTCTCCAGCAG
This sequence comes from Embleya sp. NPDC055664, assembly GCF_053618075.1. Lineage (NCBI taxonomy): Bacteria > Bacillati > Actinomycetota > Actinomycetes > Kitasatosporales > Streptomycetaceae > Embleya > Embleya sp. NPDC055664. The sequence goes on along the minus strand of NZ_JBSHGZ010000004.1, from coordinate 109,963 downwards.
CCCGGAGAGCATGAACTCCGAGGTGCCTTGCGCGAATATGCCGAGTCCGAGGATGTAGACGGCCAGGGGCATGCGGGTACTCCCGAGTCGGTGGTGCGGTGTGCGTTCGTGTTTTGGAATGTACGGTTCAAAACAGGGGCATGCGTGAGCCGGGCCCGGGGGTGCGGTGGGCGCCGTGTCGGCTCGGCGCGCGCGGGTCGCTAGAGCGCCGCGAGTGTCGTCTCCGCGATCGCCGTCAGGCCCGCACGGTCGACCCCGCTGCGGGCGGCGAGTCGGATTCCCGACACCGCGCCGATCACGGCGTGCGCGAGGGCGTCGGCGTCCTTGTCCCGGTCGATGTCGCCGTCGAGCCGTCCGGCGTCGATCGCGGCCCTGATCGCCGCGTGCCGGCGGCGGTAGTCGCGTTCGAGCAGCGCGGTCACCTCGACGTCGCGGCCGGACAGTTCGATCGCGGTGTTGACCACCAGGCAGCCGCGCCGGTCGCCGGGGTTGTCGGTCTCGTCGACCACGATCGAGGTCAGCAGATCGCGGATCTTGTCGTGTACGGGGCGATCGCTCTCCAGGTTCGCGACCTGGACGCTCGTCATGTGCTCGATATAGCGCCGCAGCGCGCGCAGGAACAGATCGCGTTTGCTGCTGAACGTGTTGTAGATGCTGCTGCGGCCGAGGCCGGTCGCGTCGCACAGGTCCTGCGTCGAGGTGGCCTCGTAGCCCGCCCGCCAGAACGCGTCGAGCGCGGCCTGGACCGCCTGCTCCTCGTCGAACTTCCGTGGTCGGGCCATACGGAGCACGCTAGCAGGTTTTGTAATGAGTGGTCCAATAAGGTTGATCGCTCCCGCCCGTCGACGCCGCGCGCCGGAGAGGGAAGGATTGTCGACCATGGTGGAGTGGGGGCCTCTGGCCGGGCTGGACGGGATCGACTGGGCGGGTTCGGGACACGCGTACGGCTCGGCCGAGGACGTGCCCGAACAGCTGCGCGCGTTGCGCTCGGCGGATGCGGAGGAGCGGAGGCGGGCGCTGAACGCGCTCTACGGCAACATCTTTCATCAGGGCAGCCGGTACGAGGCGACGGCGCACGCCGTCCCGTTCCTGCTCGCGCTCGTCGCGGATCCGGGCACCCCCGATCGGGCCGACCTGGTGCATCTGCTCGCGGCGTTGGCGATCGGATACGACGAGGCGCATCTCCCCGACGGGGTGGCGATCGCCGCCTGGCGCGCGGCGGTGGGTCGAACACGTGCGGAGGGTGCGGAGGGGGCTCGGCGGCGGTTCGACGGCTGGATCGCGGAGGCCGACGGCGAGGCCGAGCGACGCGTCCGGGAGCGGCGGCGGGACACCTTCGACTTCGAGGAGTCGTGCCGGGAGGCCGAGTACGAACTGCGCGCGTACGACGCGGTGCGTGCCGGTGTGCCGACACTGTGCGGTGTGCTGACCGATCCCGATCCGCAGTTGCGGGCGGCGGCGGCCTACGCGGTCGGCTGGTTTCCCGAGGAGGCGTCGCGCATCCTGCCCCGGCTGCGCGACCTGCCGGCGACCGAATCGGTACCGGGCGTCGCGGCGAACGCGATCGTGGCGATCGGGCTGCTCGGCGACGCGGCCCAGATCGCCCCGCTGCGGGCCTACCACCAGGGCACCGACGAACCCCTGGCCCGCTGGGCGGCAGCGATCGCACTGGCCCGCCTCGGCGCGGCCGACCTCGAGGTGATCGCCGAACTCGCCGCCTGCATGGTGGACCCGCCGGCCGACGACGAGGCGGTCCCGCTGGGGTTCTTCGACGGCGACCTGGGGGCGTACGCGTCGAGCAGCCTGGTCGCCCTCGAAGTCGGCGAACTCCCGGTCGACGTACTGGAATCGGTCCTGACGGGGCTGTCCCGCACCTCCGGCCCCTCGGCCTTCGCCATCACGGACGCCGCACTTCGCCTGGCCTTCGGCACGGAAACACTGGGAGTGCCCGCGCCCGCCTTCGCCGACTTGCCGGCGGCACGGCGACGGGTCGTGGCGACCCTGGCCGAACTGGATGTGGACACCTGGAAGTGGCTCAACTTCCGCGAGCTGTTGCGGGCGCGCGACCTGCCGGACGACCGGGCGGCCTGCCGGAGGTACGCGGGGTTGGCGGCGGACTGAGCCCCGCGGGGCGCGGCCTATTCCGTCGCCGGCGCCCGCAGCGCATCCGGGTCGGTGGCGGCCGTCAGCAGGCGGGCGTGGATGGCGGTGCCGGCCCGGGTGTAGGCGCTCTCGTCGTCGTGCAGGACGCTGATGCCGTTGGCGGCCTCCAGGAACGCGATGATCTCGAACACGAGTTGGGCCACGTCCAGGTCCGGGTGGGCCTCGCCCCGGGTTTTCGCCGCCTCGGCCTCGGCGGTCAGCAGTGCGCGCCAGCCGCTCCAGGCGCCGGCCAGTGCGTCGCGGACCCGGCCCGGGCGGGCGTCGAACTCGGCGGCGGTGTTGAAGAAGAAGCAACCGCCGGGGAAGACCCGGTCGCGCGAGTAGGCGATCCAGTGCTCGGTCAGCCGCCACAGCCGGACCAGGCCGGCGGGCCCCTCCATCGCCGGGGTCACCACATGGTCCACGTAGACCTCGACCGCCGCGCCGATCGCGGCGAGTTGCAGTTCCTCCTTGGAACCGAAGTGGGCGAACACCCCGCTCTTGCTGATCTCCAGGTCGCTCGCGAGCCGGCCGATGGACAGTCCCTCCAGGCCCTCCATCGAGGCGATGTCGGCGGCCCGGTGGACGATCGCCTGCCGGGTGCGATCGCCCTTGCGGACCCGCCCGTCGGTCGCGGACGTGCTCATGGCCACTCCTGTCTCCGCCGGCCCGACCGGTCCGGCCCCTCGGGTCGGCCCGCCGCCTGCTCGGCCGACCGGCGTCGATTATCCCGCTGTCGTGCCTCCCCTCGGGCCTTGACAGTCTTCGCCGACTTGATAAATAGTACGACCGGTCGTGCAATTTTGACAGGGCGGGTTGCGTTTCAGCCCGGCGAACCACTCACCCAGGGGGCGTGCGGACATGATCCATACGAAGGGGTCCGGCACCATCGCCGGCCGGAATGATTCCGAACTCGCCGCGAAGGCACCGGAGTTCGTCGACACACGGGGGTCGGCGAACTCCGGGTCGGTCGTCAGGCGGGCCGGGGAGACGTCTGCGCGGTTGGCTCTGCGGGCGACGACGGCGCTGTCTCCGCGAGCCGCCGGGGCGCTGGCCTACGTGCTGTTTCGGCGTCCGTTCGGGCGCAGTCCGGTCCGGCCGGCGGAGCGTTCGGCGCACCTGTTCGCGGTCACCGACACCTTGGATGTCGGCGGTCGGAAGGTGGTCACCTACCGCTGGGGCGACGGGGCCGAGCCGGTTCTGTTGCTGCACGGATGGCAGTCCCGGACCTCGCGCTTCGCGCCGTTCGTCGAGGAGCTGCGGGCCCGGGGGCTGACCCCGATCGGCTTCGACGCGCCGGGCAACGGGGATTCGGGTGGGATCGGCCCCACGGTGTTGGACTATGCCGAGATCGCCCGGCAACTCCAGGAACGTCATGGGGAATTCCGAGCCATGCTGGCGCATTCCTTCGGTGTGCTCGGGGCGTTCCAGGCGTTGCGCTCGGGGGTGCGGGCGGATCGGGTGGTGGCGATCGGCGGCGTGTGCGACATGGAATACCTGTTGCACCGGTTCAGTGCCCGACTCCGGTTGGATGCGCGGGTGGTGGCGCTGGTCCGGGAGCGGGCGGACGAGCGACTGCTGGCCCCGGAGTCGGACATCTGGGAGCGGTTCTCCGCGTCCTACGGTCCCGAGCGGGTACGGGTGCCGATCCTGGTCGTGCACGACGAGGACGACCCGATGGCGACGGTCGATCAGGGGTATCGGCTCGCGGCGGCCTACTCCGACCGGGCCCGGCTGTTCGTCACCAGGGGACTCGGCCATCACCGCGTGATGAGCGACCCGGCCGTGGTCGCCGAGGTGCTGCGATTTCTCGACGAGGACCACGGATACCGGTCCAGGATGCGCGACGGCGTGGCCGTGTTCTCGTCGTCGACGACGTGCAGGTAGCGCAGGCCGACGTAGTTCGCGGTCGGGTGGCCGGCGAGCAGCGGACTGTCGAAGCTGCCGGTGCCCGTGGCCATGTCGGTGCGCGGGTTGGCCAGTTGGATGTACGTGAAGGTGCCGGCGCTGCGGGCGATCCAACCGGTGAAGATCACCACGTGGCCGTCGGCGGTGTCGTCCAGCGCGTCGCCGGGGAGCAGGTCGTCGCGGCCGACCCGAACGGTGACCGAACGCCGGTCGAGGGAATCGGTGTTGAAGTCGGTGCTCGGCAGATGCCAGGCCATCGCGACCATTCCGGAGCAGTCCGTGCGGTACTCGTGCGCGCCGTCGGCGTCCGGGGCGACGGCCTGTTGGTCGTACTCGACCCTGCGGTCGAACCAGTCCTTCGCCCGGGCCAGGACCTCCGAACGGGCGATGGCCCCACCACGCGCGGAGGCGGCCTCGGCCGTCGGTGCGGTGGTCGGGCCGATGGCGGTCGCGGACAGGAGGAGGGCGATCGTCACCCGGGCGCGGACTCGGGTACGGATCCGGATGTGACGGCGAAAGGCTGCAATAAGGATCGAATGGTGCATTTCACTAGATTTATTCACAATTCGACGATCTCGATGCATCCTCCGGGGCGTGTCGGCCTGCGGATCAGTGGCTCAGTGCCGCCCGGGACGCGGCCAATGCGGCGGCCTCGATCGACCTCGGCGGGGTTCGGCCCGCCCCCAGGTGTCGGCGCAGCGCCGCGTACGGCACGTCGACCAGCGCGAACGTGACCCGCTCCAGGCCCGCCGGCGAGACGCGGCCGAAGCGCGCCCGGGTGTACGCCCGCAACGCCTCCCGCAGCGCGTCGTTGATCCCGGCGGGGTCTCGGCCGAGTTCGTTGGGCCAGTGGGCGACCAGGTCCTCGTGACGGTGGAGGAGCAACACCCGAGCCTGGTCCGGATGCTCCCGGGCCCAGTCGAGCACGGCCCGGATCGCCCGGTCGGCGCCGCGCTCGGGGTCCGGGTCGGCCAGCGCGGCCAGGAAGGGCTCCTGGAAGCGCTGCACGGTGCGCACCCACAACCGGGCGAGCAGCAGGTCGCGCGACGCGAACCGGTGGTACACGGATCCGACCGGCGCCGCCGCCTCGGCGGCCACGGCCGCCATCGTCACCCCGGCGGCGCCGGCTCGCGCGGCGACCCGCAGCGCGGCGTCGAGGAAGTCGTCGTCGCCGAACCTCGGTTTGCGGCCCACGTCCGTCCGCCTCACCCTCGTGCTTGATTTTTAATGGAACCATGATTCTAGTATGGAGCCATTAATATCGGGAAAGCGCTGTGAACGATCGGCGGTCGACCATGTCCATCACCCCCACCCTCCTCGACACGGCCCTGCGCATCGTGCGCTCGCATGGGTTGGGCTTTTTGGCCACGACCGACGAGCGCGGCGTGCCCCGGGTGCGCCTGGTGCAGCACCTCGCGGTCGAGGACGACGCCACGATCTGGTTCGCCACCAGTCCGCGCTCGCGCAAGGCGCTCGACATCGGTGCCCGACCGGAGGTGTCGTACTCGGTCGAGGATCGCCCGGCCGTCGCCTACGCGACGTTCTACGCCCGGGCCGAACCGGTCGACTCCGAGCGGGAGTCGACCGCGCGCTGGGACGAGACGCTGCGGCCGTTCTTCCCGGCGGGTCCGACCGGCGGCGACTTCGTGCTGGTGCGCCTGGTGCCGCATCGGGTCGAGGTGCTCGACTTCTCCGCCGGGGTGCACCCGGAGCCCTACGGGCTGGTGCCGGCGATGTCGGTGGTCTTCGGCGCCGGGGCGGGACCGGCTCAGGCGGGGAAGTCGAAGGTGTAGCCCTGTTGGACCAGCCAGGGAAGCAGCTGCTTGAGCGCGGCCAGGGTCTGCGCGCGGTCGCCGCCCGCGTCGTGCATCAGGATTATCCCGCCCGGCTTCAGCTCCTTCTCGGCAGTGGCCAGGATCTTGTCCGCGCCGGGGCGCTGCCAGTCGCGCGTGTCGTCGGACCAGTCCAGCGAGCGCATGCCGTACCCGGCCGCCATCGCGCGTACCTGCGGTGACCAGTCGCCGCCGGGCGCACGGAACCAGTCGACCTTCGTGCCCGGTCCGGCCGCCGCGACGATCTGGTCGTGCGCGGTGGTGATCTCGTACTTGATCCGGGACAGCGGGCGCTTCGCGATGCCCTCGTCGTGGGTGACCGAGTGGTCGCACAGCCGGTTGCCGTCCGCGACGACCTCCTTGACCAGCTTCGGATTGGCCTTCGCGTTCGGGCCGAGCATGCAGAACGTCGCCTTCGCCTTGTACTGCTTGAGCAGCGCGAGCACCTGCGGCGTCCATTGCGGGCTGGGCCCGTCGTCGAAGGTCAGCGCGACCGTGCGCCCGCCGGTCGCGGTTTTGCGCACCAGCGCGTCCGGCACCAGCGGCGCCGGGATCGACGCCTGCGGATCGGCCGCGGTGGGCGCGTCGGACGGTGGCGGACCGACCTCCGCGGACCCCTCGCGCCCACCGGGCTTCGCCTTGTCTCCGGAACCTCCCGAATCCGACGAACACGCCGCGGTTCCGGCGGCGAGCACCCCGGCCACGGCGAGAACGGTCAGACGACGCAGGACACGGCGGGTGGGCAGGCTCGTCACCGGTGACTCCAAGCACTGTTCGGAACTACGGACACATGTCCGAACACGTACGCGGCCAACGGGCGGGTTCCCCGCCCGACACCCATTTTGCGGCGACTTGGCGCGCCCTTTCCCTCGGTGGGAGGTCAGCCGCGGTCGAGGGCGCCGAGCGTGGCGGGCAGGTCGGGGGTCTCGGCGGCGGGGCGGTTGTAGGGGAGTCGGCCGAGTACGGCGGCCATGCCGCAGGTGTTCGTGACGGCGGAGAAGACCAGGCCGGAGCCGATCGCCGCGGACAGCAGGCGCACCTTGGGTGCACGGCGGCCGGCGAGCAGGCCGAGCACCACGAGGGAGCCGGCCGCGAAGCGGACCTGACGCTCCATCGGCCACACCGCGCGGGCGCCGTCCGGGGCGTCCAGGGCGTGGCCCTCGGCGGCCCAGGCCGAGGTGCCACCGCTCAGGTGCGCGGCCTCGATGCCGGCGGCGGCCAATTCGGTGCGGGCCCGCTCGGAGCGGGCACCGGAGGCGCAGACGATCAACAGTTCGGGGTGCGCTGCCCGCTTGAGCACCGGCACCGCCTCGCGCAGCCGGTCCAGCGGGACGTTGTACGCGCCGGGGATGTGGCCCGTGGCGAATTCGCCGGGGGTGCGCACGTCGAGCACGGTGAACGCGGTCAACCGGGCGCGGACCTGCGCGGGAGCGAGGGCGGTCATGGTGATCGGCCTTTCGACGGCCCGCCCGCCGCCGGGCCGGGGACCGCGCCGGTGCGTGGCGCGGCTCCCCGGACTCGACACCGGGTGGGGTGATGGGGAGGACTACCTTCCGGTAACGGTGGGATCGAGCAGGGTGTTCCGGTTCGGCGGCGTATTTCGGGTCGCAGCGGCACGCCCGACCCGCTCCAGGGGTTCGGCACTCCCGACGCGGTCCGCCTGCCCCGCCCGCTCCAGGAGTTCGGCGACCAGGGGTGCCACCTGGTCCAGTTCGAGCAGAAAGCCGTCGTGGCCGTACGCGGAGCGCACCACGCGCAGGGGGCCCGCGTTCGGGATGGCGTCGGCGAGGGTCCGCTGCCCGCTCGGCGGGTACAGGCGGTCGCTGTCGACGGCCGCGACCACCGTCGGCGCGGTGATCCGGGCCAGCGCCGCCGCCACGCCGCCCCGGTCCCGGCCCACGTCGTGGCTGTTCATCGCCTCGGTCAGGGCCACGTAGCTGCCCGCGTCGAAGCGTGCGGTCAGCTTGGCCGCGTGGTGGTCCAGGTAGGACTCGACGGCGTAGCGGCCGTTCGGGCCCTCGCCCGGTTGGCGCTCCCGGCCGAAGCGGGCGGCCAGCTCGGGCTCGCTGCGGTAGGTGATGTGCGCGATGCGGCGGGCCAGGCCGAGCCCCCGCCAGGGCCCGGCCGAGGCCGGCCGGTCGTGGTAGTCGCCGCCGGCCCACCCCGGATCGGCCCGGATCGCGTGCAGTTGTGTCGAGCACCACGCGATCTGCTCGGCGCCGGCCGCCGCCGTGGTGGCGATCAGGAACAGCGCGCCGACCCGCTCCGGATGGGTCACCGCCCACTCCACCGCCCGCATCCCGCCCATCGACCCGCCCACCACGGCCGCCCACCGCTCGATGCCCCACACGTCGGCGGCGGCCACCTCCGCGGCCACCTGGTCGCGAATGGTCAACCGGGGAAAACGACTTCCCCAGGCCCGGCCGCCCGGACCGGGCGAGGCGGGGCCGGTGCTGCCCCGGCAACCGCCGAGCGCGTTCGGCGCGACCACGAACCAGCGGTCGGTGTCCAGCGCCCGACCCGGGCCGATCAGGCCGTCCCACCACCCGGGGGTGGGAAAGCCGGGACCGGCCGGGCCGGCGACGTGGCTGTCCCCGGTGAGCGCGTGCAGGACCAGCACCGCATTCGAGCCGTCCGGGGCGAGCCGACCCCACGTCTCGTAGCCGATCCGGACCTCGGGCAGCACCTCCCCGGACTCGGTCCACAGCGGTGCGGGCAGGGTCAGCGAACGAGGCCCCGGCGGGGCGGGTGTGGCGTGCGACATGGCGAGCGTTCCGTCCGAAGTTCCCGGCTGTCCCGGCTAGTTCGACTGCGCGGCGGCGCGGAATCCGGCCACCAGGTCGGCGCGCAGGTCGGCCAGGCCCTCGATGCCGACGGAGAGCCGGACCAGGCCGGGGGTGACACCCGTGGCCAGCCGTTCCGCGTCGGTGAGCTGGGCGTGCGTGGTACTGGCGGGGTGGATTACCAGGCTGCGCACGTCGCCGATGTTGGCCAGGTGGCTGAACAGGGACAGCGCGTTCACGAACCGGCGGCCCGCCTCGACCCCGCCCTTCAACTCGAACGCCACGATGGCGCCGGCGCCGCGCGGCAGATAGCGCTTGCCGGCGGTGTACCACCGGCTGCTCGGCAGACCCGCGTAGTGCACGGTCTCCACCTCTTCCCGGCTCTGCAACCACGCGGCCAGCGCACTCGCGTTCGCCACGTGCCGCTCGACCCGCAGCGACAACGTCTCCAGGCCCTGGAGGATCAGGAAGCTGGTCAGCGGCGCGATCGAGGCGCCCACGTCGCGCAGCAGTTGTACGCGCAACTTCGCCGCGTACGCGCCCGGGCCCAGATCCGGCCAGTAGCGCAGCCCGTTGTAGCTCGCGTCGGGCTCGGCGAAGCCGGGGAATCGTTCGGCGTGCGCGCCGAAGTCGAAGGTGCCGCCGTCCACCACGACCCCGCCGATCGCGGTGCCGTGCCCGCCCAGGAACTTGGTCGCCGAGTGCACCACGACGTCCGCGCCGTGCTCGATCGGCCGCAGCAGATACGGCGTGGGCACCGTGTTGTCCACCACCAGCGGTACACCCGCGGCGTGCGCGACATCGGCGACCGCCGCCACGTCCAGCACGTTGGCGCGCGGATTGCCCAGCGTCTCGGCGAACAGCAACTTCGTTCGCGGCCGGATCGCGGCGCGCCAGGCGTCGAGGTCGTCCGGGTCGTCGACGAAGGTGACCTCGACGCCGAGCTTCGGCAGCGTCCAATGGAACAGGTTGTACGTACCGCCGTAGAGCGACGCGCCGGCGACGATGTGGTCGCCCGCCGCCGCGAGGTTGAGCACCGCCAGCGTGGTCGCCGCCTGCCCGGAGGCCGTCGCGACCGCCGCCACGCCGCCTTCGAGCGCCGCCACGCGCCGCTCCAGCGCGTCGGTGGTGGGGTTGTGGATCCGGGTGTAGATGTGGCCTTCCTCGGACAGGTCGAACAGTCCGGCCGCGTGGTCGGTGTCCCGGAAGACGAACGAGGTGGTCTGGTAGATCGGCACCGCACGGGCCCCGGTGGTCGGATCGGGCTCGGCGCCGGCGTGGACCTGCCGGGTCTCGAAGGACCACGAAGCGGGGTCGTCGGTACGTACGGAGCCGTCGGTGCCCACGGGTTCGGCTTCGACGACGGGCGGCGTGTCGGTGGCTTCGAGAGTCATCGGGAAACTCCTTGCGGGGTAGGGGTGTCGGCGGTGGGCACGGGCAACGGTGGGTGGAGCCGGGCCGATTGCGGGTACGCGGGACCACGCCCCCGGGCGGGTGGCGAACGGGCGTACCGCACCGACCGCACGGCACGCGGCGAAGTGGCCGCGAGACGGGCGTGGTTCGGCCACCCGAAGGCCCGGGCCGAAAGGTGCCCGGATACGGGGGGAGCGGAATGCGGGAAGCGGGAAAACGTGGGACGCGGCGGAGCCGGCGGGTCAGCGCCCGGGCTCACACACCGCGCGAACCACCGGGACCGGAACGGTCACCGTGGTTCAGCGGGACATGCGACAGGCCATGCTGGTCACGCGCACGAGATCCACGTGGCGGCGACTGACGAGCATGGGGCAGGACATGGCCGCGAGTGTAGGCGGCCCGAAGCGGTTTGCGCCACGGGGTACCGCCCGACGCCCGCCGTCGGTCGGTCCCGGACCCGCGCATCGGCCGCCGACCGGCGCGATGTCCGACCCGTACCCTTACGCGTCGTCGACCGGATGTGACGGAAAGTCCGCTGGACCAACACGCCTTCCTCGTGCTTACATCACGGCCATGTCTCCGCGTCAGGTCGCTTCCGCGCTGCTCGACCCCTTCTGGGTGGGTCGACGAGCCGACCACTTCGACCAGATCTGTCGCTGACCCCTGCGCTCGTGCGGTGCGCTTTCGCGCCGCCGAGCAGGTGTGTGCCCGCCCCCGCGTGACCGATGCCGGTCCGCCGCGCGCCGGCCCGCCCGCGTTCCGCGTCGCCGCCCTCCGGGCCGGCGCGCCCATTCGTACCCGATCTCGCCCCACCCGCCGCGGGTCCGCCGTGCCGCGTTCGGCCCCGTCCCGGGCCGGCGTCCGGCCCGGCGTGCCCGAGGCTGTACCGAGGACCCCAGTCATGGCAACCAGCGCACCGCCCACCACCCTGCCCGTGATCGACATCTCCCGATTCCGCGACCCCGCCGCGGACCCGGCCGCCTTCCTGGCCGAACTCCGCTACGCCGCACGGGAGATCGGCTTCTTCTATGTGATCGGCCACGGCGTCGACCCGGAGCTGCGGGCCCGCGCCCTGGCGGTCTCGAAGCGCTTCTTCGCCCTGCCCGAGGCGGACCGGCTCGCGGTGGAGAACATCAACTCGCCGCAGTTTCGCGGATACACCCGCACCGGCACCGAGTACACCGAGGGCGGCCCGGACTGGCGCGAACAACTGGACATCGGCCCCGAGCGGGCGGCGCTGGACCTCGGCCCGGACGATCCCGCCTACCTGCGGCTGATCGGCCCCAACCAGTGGCCGGCCGCGCTGCCCGAACTGCGCGAGACCGTACTCGCCTGGCAGGCCGAGGCGTTGCGGGTCAGCCGCGAGGTGCTGCGGGCGCTGGCCGCCGCGCTCGGCCAGGACAGCGGCTACTTCGACGAGTGGTTCGACGAGGAGGCCGCGGTCCACGTCAAGGTGGTGCACTATCCGGGGCGGCCCAGCGCCGACGTCGACCAGGGAGTGGGCGCGCACAAGGACTACGGCTACCTCGCGCTGCTCCAGCAGGACGAGATCGGCGGCCTCCAGGTGCAGGCCCGGGACGGCTCCTGGATCGACGCGACGCCGCTGCCGGACGCGTTCGTGTTCAACATCGGCGAGATGCTGGAAATCGCCACGCGCGGCTATCTGCGGGCCACCCGGCACCGGGTGGTCGCCCCGCAACCGGGCGTCGACCGCTACTCGTTGCCGTTCTTCCTCGGCCCACGCCTGGACGCCGTGGTCGAACCGCTCGACCTGCCCGCCGAGTTGGCCGCCGAGGCCGACGGGGTCACCGAGGATCCCACCAATCCGCTCAAGCCCGCCTACGGGGAGAACGCGCTCATCGGGTGGCTGCGGTCGCATCCGCGCGTGGTCGAGCGGTGGTGGTCGGACCTGCTCCCGGACGCCGCCGAACCGACCAACCCCCGACCGGCCTTCGAAACCCTCCAGGTGCATGCCGGGGCCCGCCCCGACCCGGCCACCGGCGCCCGCGCCGTGCCGATCTACCTGACCAGCAGCTACGTCTTCCGCGACGCGGCGCACGCGGCCGACACGTTTGCGCTCACCGACCTGGAGACGCACGCGTACACCCGGCTGTCCAACCCCACCACCGCCGTGGTGGAGGAGCGCATAGCCGCACTGGAAGGCGGCACCGCCGCGGTGGCCGTGGGCAGCGGTCAGGCCGCCACCACCCTCGCGCTGCTCAACCTGGCCCGCGCCGGCGACCACCTCGTCGCGGCGGCGTCCCTGTACGGCGGCACCCGCACCCTGCTCGAACACACCTTCGCCGACCTGGGCATCGAGGTGACCTTCGTCGACGACCCGGACGACCTCGACGCCTGGCGCGCCGCGATCCGACCGGCCACGAAGGCGCTGTTCGGCGAGAGCGTCGGCAACCCGCGCGGCAACGTGCTCGACCTGGCCGCCGTCGCGGAGATCGCGCACACCGCGGGTGTCCCGTTCGTGGTCGACAACACGGTGCCCACGCCCTACCTGCTCCGCCCGATCGAGCACGGCGCCGACATCGTCGTGCACTCCACCACCAAGTTCCTCGGCGGTCACGGCACCGCGATCGGCGGGATCGTGGTCGACGGCGGCACCTTCGACTTCGGCGCGCACGCCGACCGCTACCCGGGCCTGGTCGCGCCCGACCCGACCTATCAGGGCCTCTCCTTCTGGGAGCGGTTCGGCCCGGACCGGATCGCCTACGCGCTGCGCCTGCGGGTACGGCTGTTGCGCGACCTCGGCCCGGCGGTGTCGCCGCTGAACAGCTTCCTGCTGCTCCAGGGCATCGAGACGTTGTCGCTGCGCCTGGACCGGCACACCGCCAACGCCGAGCGGGTGGCGGCCTGGCTCGCCGCGCGCCCCGAGGTGGTGCGGGTGGACCACCCGAGCCTGCCCACCAGCCCGTGGCACGCGGCGGCTCGGCGCTATCTGCCGCGCGGCGCGGGGGCGGTGTTGTCGGTGGACCTGGCCGGCGGCCTGCCGGCCGGGCGGCGCTTCGTCGAGGGACTGCGGCTGTTCAGCCACCTGGCCAACATCGGCGACGCGCGCAGCCTGGCGATCCACCCCGCGTCCACCACCCACGCACAACTGGACCCCGAGCAGCGGCTCCACGCGGGGGTCACCCCCGGTCTGGTCCGGTTGTCCGTCGGCCTGGAGGGTATCGACGACCTGCTCGCCGACTTGGAAGGCGGGTTGTCGGCCGCGGCGGCCGGCACCGACACCTTCGCGGAGGGCACCCGATGACCACCCGTCAGGCCGTTCACGAGAGCCGGATCCGCGGTGCCCGCGGCGAGTTCCACCTGCGCGTGTGGCCCGTCGAGGGTGAACCCGTCGCGGTCGTGCTCTTCCTGCACGGACTCGGCGAACATGCCGGCCTGCACGAGCCGTTGGCACATCGACTCAACGCCGACGGGATCGAGGTGTGGGCCCCCGACCAGATCGGCCACGGCCTCAGCGACGGCACCCGGGTCCTGGTCGAGAGCCTGGACGCGCTCGCCGACGACGCCGAACTGGTCCTGGCGCGGATCACGGCGGGCCGCCCCGGCGTACCGCTGATCCTGGCCGGCCACTCGCTCGGCGCGGCCGTCACCCTCCTGCTCGCGGGCGAGCGGGTCGCCGCCGGGTCCGCCCGCGCGCTGGTCCTGGCCGGCGCCGGGACCGGGTTGTCGGCGGGCGAGAGCGGTCTGCGCGCGCTGCTCGCCGAACACGACATCGACCCGATGTCGCTGCGCAAGGACCCGAGCGAGCTGTGCGGAAACGCCGAGTACGCCGAACGGTTGCGCAACGACCCGCTGGTCTGGTCCGGCGGCCTGCGCCCCGAGACGCTGGACGCACTGGAAGCCGGCGGCGAGCGGATCGCCGCACTGATCGCCGGCGGCACGATCACCCGTCCGGTGCTCTTCGTCCACGGCGAGGCCGACGACCTCGCGCCCGCGAGCGCGGTCCGCGCCGCCGCCGAGACACTGCCCGACGCCCGGGCCCGGATCTTCCCCGGCGACCTGCACAACGTGCTCGCCGAACGCGACAGCGACCAAGTACACGACGAAATCGCCGAGTTCGTGCTGACCGCAGCTCGCGGCTGAGCCCTCGGTCCGACTCCGAGGGCTGTACGCCCCCGCCACGTCACGTCACCCCGCACCACCCCACCCGCAAGGAGATCGATCCACCATGCGCCGCTCCGCGCTCCGCATCGCCGCCGTCCTCGCCCTGGCCGGACCGGTCCTCGCCGCGTGCGGCTCCGGCGGCACCCCGAACCCCGCCGCCAACGGCGCCAACACCCAGGCCCCGGCGCCCGCGGACAGCGCGCTCGACCCGAACGCCACGGCCCGGGTGCGGCTGGTCCTGGAACCCACCAGCCTCAACCTGACCACCACCGCCGGCGTCGCGCTGGAACAGGTCCTGCTCGACAACGTCTACCAGGGCCTGCTCGGGGTCGACACCAACGCCGACAACAAGATCGTGCCCGCCCTGGCCTCCGGCTTCGAGACGTCCCCCGACGGCCTCACCTACACCTTCCACCTCGCCCCCGGCGCCGCCTTCCACGACGGCTCGCCGGTCACCGCCGAGGACGCCGTCTGGTCGCTCCAACAGGTGCTCGCGCCCGGCTCCAAGCAGCCGAACGCCAAGACCCTGGCCACGATCGCGGGCGTCGCCGCGCCCGACCCGGCCACCGTGGTGATCACCCTCAAGCAGCGCGACACCAACCTCACCTGGGCACTCACCCAGCGTCAGGGCGTGATCTACAAGAAGGGCACCGACTTCGCCAAGCTGGACACCACGGAGAACGGCACCGGCCCGTTCAAGCTGGACGGCTGGCAACGCGGCTCGGCGATCACCCTCGTGCGCAACGACGCGTACAAGGGCGCCAAGGCGAAGGTGGCCAAGGTCGTGCTCAGCTACATCCCCGACCGCAACGCCGCGAACAACGCGCAGGCCACCGGCCAGACCGACATCGAGACCGCCGCCGAGGCCACACTGCTCCAACCCTTCACGGGCAATGACAAGTTCACCGTGCTGCGCGGCACCACCACCGACAAGTACACGCTGGCGATCAACAACGCCAAGGCGCCGCTGAACAACCCGGCCGTGCGGCACGCCATCCGGCGCGCGATCGACAAGGACGCGCTGATCAAGTCCCTCGGCGGGGCGGGAGTTCGGCTCGGCGGCCCGATACCCACCTCCGACCCGGGCTATCAGGATCTGACCACGATCGACCCGCACGACGCGGCGGCGGCGAAGAAGGCACTCGCCGACGCCGGGGTCACCGATCTCAAGCTCACCCTGAAGATCCCCAACATCTACCCCGCCGCGATCGGTGACGTCCTGGTCTCCAACCTCAAGGACGCCGGCATCGAACTCACGGTCAAGCAACAGGAGTTCACCGCCTGGCTGAGCGAGGTCTACACCGCGAGGGACTACGACCTGAGCCTGGTCAACCACGCGGAGCCGCACGACGTCGGCAACTTCGCCACCCCCGGCTACTACTTCGGCTACGACAACGCGCAGGTGCGCGACTGGTACACGCAGGCCGTGGCCGCGCCCGACGAGCGCACCCGCACCGACCTGCTCGCCCGGGTCGGCCGCCAGGTCGCCGAGGACGCCGGCGCCGACTGGCTGTTCCAGGCCCAGACGCTGACCGTGGTGCGCAAGGGCGTCAGCGGCGCACCCCAGCACCACACCAGCAGCCGACTCAACCTCGCCGGCATCGGGATCGGCAAGTGACCTCGCGTCGGGGGCCGTCGCACGACGGGTCGTCGCGGCACCGGCCGGATCGGGGTCGGGCATGACCGTGTTCGTCGTGCGCCGGCTCGGACTGCTCGCGCTGTCCCTGCTCGGCGCGAGCATCCTGACCTTCGCCCTGCTGCGACTGCTCCCCGGTGATGCCGCCGCCTCGGTCGGCGGCATCACCGCCGACAAGGCACAACTCCGGGCCATCCGGCACGACTTGGGCCTGGATCGACCGCTGATCGTGCAGTACTGGACCTGGCTGACCGAGGTGCCCACGGGCGACCTCGGCCACTCACAGCTCAACGGCTCCTCGGTGACCGGCGAACTCGGCGAGAAACTACGGGTCACCGGCCCGCTCGTGCTCGGCGCGCTGGTCCTGGCGCTCGCCTTCGCGGTACCGCTGGGGATGCTTGCGGCCGTGCGCCGAGAACGGCGCGACGGTACCGCGATCAGCGTGGCGAGCCAGCTCGGGATCGCGCTGCCCACGTTGTGGGTGGGCCTGTTGCTGATCCTGCTGTTCGCCGTGCAGACCCCGCTGCTGCCCGCCCAGGGCTTCCCCGTGGACGGTTGGACGGATCCCGGCGAGGCGAGCCGCAGCCTGGTGTTGCCGACGCTGACCCTCGCCCTGTCCGAGGGCGCGGTGCTGCTGCGCTTCGTCCGCTCGGCCACGCTCGACGTGCTGCACCGGGACTACCTGCGTACCGCGCGCGCCGCCGGGCGCACCCGCACCGGCGCGTTGCTTCGGCACGGGCTGCGCAACGCGGCCGGGCCGGTGTTGTCCATGCTCGGCGTACAGGTCGCCGCCCTCCTGGTCGGCGCGATCGTGGTGGAGAAGGTGTTCACCCTCCCCGGCGTCGGCTCGATGCTGGTCGCCGACGTGGGCAACCGGGACCTGGTCAAGGTGCAGGGCGAGGTGATGCTCCTGGTGGCGATCGTGCTGTTCGTCGGCTTCCTGGTGGACATCGCCCAGCGGCTGATCGACCCGCGCCTGGCGGACGTTCGGGTCCGGGAGGTGTCCGGATGAGGGCGCGCATCGCCGTCGGCGCGGCTTTGCGTGCGCTGCTGCGCGACCGTAACGGCCTGATCGGCGGCACGTTGATCGCGATCCTGGTCGGCGCGGCGCTGCTGTCGCTGGTGTGGACCCCGTACGACCCGACCGCCGTCGACCCGAACTCGCCCTGGTTGCTCCCGTTTTCGCACGGGCACGTGCTCGGGACCGACATGCTCGGGCGGGACCAGTTCAGCCTGATCCTGGTCGGCTCCCGGGAGACGCTGGTGATCGCGCTCGTCTCGGCGGCGATCGCCGCCGCGCTCGGCGTGCCGCTGGCGCTGGCGGCGGCGCTCGGGCCGCGCCGGGTCGCGGCCGGGGTGGTGCAACTGGTCGACGTGGCCATCGCGTTCCCGGCGCTGCTCACCGCGATGATCCTGGCCGCCGTGTTCGGCGGATCGGTATGGACCGCCGCGAGCGCGATCGGCGTCGCGTTCGGGGTACACCTGGCCAGGATCGCCCGGGCCGAGATCGAGCGGGTGGCCGGCACCGACTACGTCCTGGCCGCCGCCGCGAGCGGATCGAGCACGTGGCGCACCATCCGGCGGCACATCCTGCCGAACATCGCGCCGACCCTGCTCGTCCAGCTCTCGCTGGTGATGGCGGTGGCCTCGCTGACCGAGGCCGCGCTGTCCTACCTCGGATACGGCAGCCCCGCGCCCGCCGTGTCCTGGGGCCGGATCCTGCACGACCAACAGCCCTACATCGCGGCCCGGCCACTGCTCGTGGTCTGGCCCGGACTCGCCGTCGCACTGACCGTGCTGGGCTTCAACCTGCTCGGCGACGCGCTACGGGACGCGACCGATCCGCGCCTGCGGCACGGGGGACCGGGGCCGCTCGCCAAGGACGAGGGCGAGCGCGCGGTGCGGGCGATGCGTACGCCCGCCGAGGTCGACGGCGCGCTCCTGGAGATCACCGACCTCACCATCCGGATCGCCGGCCGCACCGTGGTGGACGGCGTCGACCTGACCCTCGCGCCCGGCGAACGGCTCGGCCTGATCGGCGAGTCCGGGTCCGGCAAGTCGCTCACCGCGCTGGCCGTGCTCGGCCTGCTGCCCGAGGGCGCCCAGGTCACCGGCAGCATCCGGCTCGACGGCGCCGAACTGCTCGGCCGCTCCGAGCGCGAACTCGCCCGCATCCGCGGCGATCGGGTCGCCATGGTCTTCCAGGAACCGCTCACCGCGCTCGACCCGACCATGCGTATCGGCCGGCAGATCGCCGAACCGCTGCGTCTGCACCGGGGCATGACCCGCCGTCGGGCCGACGAGGCGGCGATCGAGCTGGCCGCGCGGGTGGGCCTGCCGGATCCGGCCGACCTGGTCCGGGCCCGGCCGCACCAGCTCTCCGGCGGGCAGCGCCAGCGGGTGGGCATCGCGATCGCCCTGGCCTGCCGACCGGCGCTGCTGATCGCGGACGAGCCGACCACCGCACTGGACGTGACCGTGCAGCGGGACATCCTCGCGCTGCTCGACGAGCAGGCCCGGGAGCAGGGCACCGCGCTGCTGTTCATCACACACGACCTCGCGGTGGTGTCCTCGGTGAGCGATCGCATCGCGGTGCTGCGCGGCGGGCGCACGGTCGAACAGGGCCCACTGGAGACGATCCTGCACGACCCGCGCGCGCCCTACACGCGCGCGCTGCTCGCCGCCGCGCGGGCGACGGCGTTCGTGCCGATCGAGACGCCGACCGAGATCGTCACCGACTCCGTGGAGGCCGCGTCGTGACCACGCCCGCCGTACTGCTGCGCGCCGAGGGGCTGACCCGGACCTACCGGCTGCCGCGTCGTTCGTTGTGGGCCCCACCCGGGCGGCGGTACGCGCTGCGCGGGGTGGATCTGGCGCTGGCCGAAGGCGGCGCGCTCGGCGTGGTCGGCGAGTCCGGCGCGGGCAAATCCACCCTGATCCGGCTGCTGCTCGGCCTGGACCGGGCCGACGGCGGCACGGTCCACTACCGCGACCGCGAGGTCCGTCCCGGACCCGCCCGCACCCTGGCCTGGTTCCGGCGCGAGGTGCAGATCGTGCTTCAGGACCCGATGAGCTCGCTCGACCCCCGCGCGTGCGTGCGCGACATCGTGGCCGAACCGCTCGAATGCCTGGGCGTCGCCGGCGACCACGACGCGCGGGTGGACGAGGTACTGGCCGCCGTCGGCCTCGACCCCGACACCCGGGGCCGCTACCCGCACGAGTTCTCCGGCGGCCAACGGCAGCGTGTCGCCATCGCCCGAGCCCTCGCCCCGGACCCGCGCGTACTGGTCGCCGACGAGCCGGTCAGCGCGCTCGACGTGTCCGTCCGGGCGCAGATCCTCGACCTGCTCGGCGACCTCAGGACCCGGCTCGGCCTGTCCCTCGTGCTGGTCTCGCACGACCTCGGCGTGGTGCAACACCTGTGCGACGAGGTCCTGGTCCTGAAGGCGGGCGAAGCCGTCGAGGCCGGCCCCACGGCGCGGGTCCTGGGCAGCCCGAGCCATGCGTACACCCGCGACCTGCTCGCGGCGATCCCCACGTTGCCCGCGCCGAGGGAGTCGGCCGTGTAGCGCGCCCGGCGGGTGGGTAGCAGCGCTGATCCCGGGTCGGCACGGCCCGGGTGCGCCCACCCCGGAGGGACCATGTCGATCGAGCCCGCCGCCGACGAAGTCGAACTGCGGGTCAACGGGGACCCGCGCCGGATCCGCGTCGACCCGCGCGTCACCCTGCTGGACGCGCTGCGCGACGAGTTCGGGCTGACCGGCCCGAAGAAGGGCTGCGACCTGGGCCAGTGCGGCAGTTGTACCGTGCTGCTCGACGGGCGCCGGATCACCTCGTGCCTGACCTTCGCGGTGATGCACGACGGGCGCGAGGTGACCACGATCGAGGGCCTGGGCGGTGACCCCGAAGGGGAGTTGCACCCCATACAGCGGGCGTTCGTCGACCACGACGCGTTCCAGTGCGGCTTCTGCACCCCCGGGCAGATCATGGCCGCGGTCGCGCTGCTCGCCGAGGGTCACGCCGGGGACGACGACGAGATCCGCGAATGGATGAGCGGCAACCTGTGCCGCTGCGCCGCGTACCCGAACATCGTCACGGCGATCGCCGCCGCGGCCGGGCGGTGACCGCCATGCGCCCCTTCACCTACACCCGTCCGGACGAACCCGCGCACGCCTGGGCCGAGCTGGGCCCGGACGCGATGTACATCGCCGGCGGCACCAACCTCGTCGACCTGATGAAGTGCGGCGTGGCCGACCCCGCCCGACTGGTCGACATCGGCGGACTGCCGCTGGGCGGGATCGGGCCCGACGGCGACACGCTCCGGATCGGCGCCCTCGTTCGCAACAGCGACCTGGCCGGGCACCCGGTGGTGTCCGAGCGCCTGCCCGTGCTCGCCCAGGCCCTGCTCGCCGGCGCCTCGCCACAACTGCGCAACCTCGCCACACTCGGCGGCAACCTGATGCAGCGCACCCGGTGCGGCTACTTCCGCGACCCGTCGATGCCGTGCAACAAGCGGCTGCCGGAGAGCGGCTGCGCGGCGCTGGACGGCGACCACCGCGGCCATGCGGTGCTCGGGACGAGCGAGCGGTGCATCGCCACCCACCCGTCCGACCTCGCGGTGGCGCTGCTCGCGCTGGGTGCCCGGGTGCGGATCGACGGACCCGGCGGTCCGCGCGTGGAGCCGATCGACACCTTCCATCTGCCGCCGGGGGACACCCCCGAGCGGGAGACCACACTCGCGCACGGCGAGTTGATCACCGGGGTCGAGGTGCCGCTGACGGCACTGGGTGCCCATTCGTACTACCTCAAGGTGCGCGAGCGGGCCTCGTTCGCGTTCGCGATGTGCTCGGTGGCGGTCGCCCTGGACGTCCGCGAGGACACGGTTCACGACGCCCGGATCGTGCTCGGCGGCGTGGCGACCACGCCGTGGCGGGCGGGCGCGGCCGAGACGGCGCTGATCGGCGCGCCGCCGAGCACCGCCGCGTTCGCCCGGGCGGGGGAGGCGGCCACCGAGGGCGCCCGGCCGCTGCGCGACAACGGATACAAGGTCGAACTCATCCGTCGCGTCGTCGCTCGGGCGCTGACCACGCTGACCGCCGTGGAAGGGGACCGCGGATGAGCCCGGAGCAGCCGTGGATCGGCCGACCCCGGACGCGGGTCGACGGTCCGGTCAAGGTCACCGGTACCGCGATGTACACCGGCGACGTGGCCCTGCCCGATCTCGCCCACGCCGTGCTGCTGCAGAGCACCATCGCCAAGGGCCGGATCCTCGACATGGACGTCGCCGCCGCCGAGCACGCGCCTGGTGTGCTGGCCGTGTGCGCCTCCGACGGCTCGCTGGGCATCGGCCCGGTGGCGTCCTTCTATTCGGCGGACAACGGGCCGATGGGTGACGGCCGGACACCGCTGTCCGACCCGGTGGTCCACCACCACGGGCAGCATGTCGCGATGGTGGTCGCGGAGTCCCGGGAGCAGGCGTGGGCCGGCGCCGAGCTGATCCGGGTGCGCTATCGCGAACAGGCGCCACTGGCGCGGATCGAGGACGCCATCCCGCAGACCCCGCCGGGCCGCGAGGATGTGGTCCGGGGCGACCTGACCACGGGCCTGGCGGTGGCCGACGCGACGATCGAGGCGTACTACGAGACACCGCCGCAGCACATGAACGCGATGGAGCCGTGCACCACCACCGCGCGCTGGACGGGCAATCGGCTTACCGTCCACGACTCGACGCAGTACGTCTTCGGGGTACGCGCGGCGCTGGCCGAGGCATTCGGGCTGCGGCCCGAGGACGTGCGGGTGTTGTCCGGGTTCGTCGGCGGCGGCTTCGGCAGCAAGGGCACGGTGTGGCCGCACGTATTGCTCGCCGCGGCGGCGGCGCGGCTGGTCGGCCGACCGGTGCGCCTCGCGCTCACCCGGCCGCAGATGTTCACCTCCTGCGGCGTGCGCCCGCCCACCCGGCAGCGGGTGGTGCTCGGCGCGCGACGGGACGGCCGGTTGACCGCGATCGCCCACGACGGCACCACGGCGACGTCCTTCGGGGAGAACGTGGTGGAGAACATCGGCGCGACGACCGCGATGTTGTACGCCTGCCCGAACGTGACGATCCGTCAGCGCATCGCGCGGCTCGACATGCAGCCGCCGACCTTCCAGCGGGCGCCGGGCCGGGCCCCGGGATCGTTCGCGCTGGAGTCGGCCCTGGACGAGTTGGCCCACGAACTGGGCGTCGACCCGGTGGAGTTGCGGCTGTGCAACCACGCCGACACCGATCCCTCGTCGGGGCGGCCGTGGTCGAGCAAACACCTGCGCGAGTGTTACCGCCTGGGCGCCGAGCGGTTCGGCTGGGATCCGAACGACCGCACGCCCGGCACCCGTCGCGACGGCGATGTGCTGATCGGCAGCGGGATGGCGAGCGCGACCCACGAGATGGACCCGGGACGGGCCGCGGCCTACGCCGAACTGCGGGTCGACGGCACGGCCGTGGTGGGCGTCGCCTCGCACGAGATCGGCACCGGGACGTACACCGTCTTCGCGCAGATCGCCGCCGACGTGCTGGGCGTCGGGCCGGAGCGCATCTTCGTCCGGCTCGGCGACACCGAACTGCCCGAGGCGCCGCCCTCGATCGGCTCGCAGACCGTGGCCTACGTCGGCCCGGCGATCCGGCGGGCCTGCGAGGCGGTGCGCGACGACCTGCTGGCCGGTGCCCTGGGCGATCCGGAATCGCCGCTGTATCGGCGGGAGATCGGCACGATCGACTTCGGCCCCGACACCTTCGTGGGCGAGCTGTCCCGGATCGGCTCGCCGTCGATCTCGGCGATCGGCCACGCCCATCCGGACGCCGGATCGCCCTACGCCGTGCACTCGTTCGGTGCCCAGTTCGCCGAGGTCGCGGTGGACGCGCTGACCGGGACGGTGCGGGTGCGGCGGATGGTCGGCGCGTTCGACATCGGCCGGGTGATCAATCCGCGCACGGCGCGCAGCCAACTCATCGGCGGGATGACCTTCGGTCTGGCCCAGGCGTTGATGGAGGCGACCACGATCGACCCGCGCCGGGGACACGTGGTCGAACCGCATCTGGCGGGGTATCACCTGCCGGCGAACGCCGATGTCGGTGCGCTCGACGTGCTGTTCACGAATGTCCCGGACCCGCACATCGGCGACGTCGGCGCGCGCGGCGCGGGCGAGATCGGCGTGGTCGGCGCGGCGGCGGCGATCGCCAACGCGGTCTTCCACGCGACGGGGGTGCGGGTGCGCACGTTGCCGATCACCCCGGACCGGGTGGTGGAAGCCGGATCAGGGCTGGGGAGGGGGAACTTCGGCGAGTGACGGGGGTTTCCCGTCGGCGTCGGGCCGTTCGGCCGACGGGAGGGTGAACACGATGCGGGTACCGCCGGTGTACTCGGGGTCCAACCCGATCGTGCCGCCGTGGAATTCGACGATCTTCTTGCACATCGCCAGGCCCATGCCGTTGCCCGGATAGGCCTCGCGGGTGTGCAGGCGCTGGAAGATCACGAAGATCCGGTCGGCCTGGGCCGGATCGATGCCGATGCCGTCGTCGGTCACCGAGATCCGCCACATACCGTCCACCGCCTCGGCCTCGACCGCGACCCGGACCGGCCGGTCCGGCTTGCGGAACTTCACCGCGTTGGCGATCAGGTTCTGCACGACCAGGGAGAGCTGGGAGCGGTCGCCGCGCACGGTGGGCAGCGGATCGTGCCGGACCTCGGCGCCCGCGTCCCGGATGGCCAGATCCAGATCGCCGACCACCGTCTCGTACACGGCGTTCAGGTCCACCGCCGCGTCGGTCGCCGGACCTCGGCCCACCCGGGAGAAGGCGAGCAGGTCGTCGATCAGGGTCTGCATCCGCACCGCGCCGTCCACCGCGAAGTCCAGATAGCGGTCGGCCCGCTCGTCGAGTCGCCCGTGGTACCGCTTGTCCAGCAGACGGCAAAAGCTCGCGATCTTGCGCAATGGCTCCTGGAGGTCGTGCGAGGCGACGTAGGCGAACTGCTCCAAGTCGGAGTTGGAGCGGCGCAGTTCGGTGGCCTGCTCGTCCAGCCGGTGCCGGGCGTCGTGGGAGAACGCCAACTCGTCGGCGAGGCGGCGGCGCATCGCCTCCATCGCGTCGGCCAACGCGCGCAGGTCGGCGGGGCCGGTGGGGGTGATCTCATGTCGAAAGTCGCCCCCGGCCACCGCATTGGCGTCCGCCACCAGTCGGCTCATCGGCCGGGTCACGCCGTGCCGCAACCCCGCGAACACCATGATCGCACCTCCCACGACCACCAGGGCTATCCCGCTGAACACCCAGGTGCGCAGGTCGCGGACGTCCTGGAGGTCGGCCCTGGCGTTGTCGCGCTGCCGTTGGAGGCGGTGCAGCTGCTCGCGGGTGGCGGTGCGCAGCGCCGGGTAGGCGGAGGTGTCGGCGACGGCCGCGCGTACCTCCGCCGGCGGCTCGCTCCCGGGCGGGACGGCCAGCACGGGCCGGACCACCCGGTCCTGCCACGCCTGCGCGCGCTCCTGCACCACTCGCAGTTCGTTGCGCGCGGTCGGGTCGTCGCGCAACAACTCGCGCAGTACGGCCGCCTGTTCCTGCTCGGTGGCGCGGCCCGTCGCGTAGCCCTCCAGAAGCGAGGCGTCGCCGGTCCACACGTAGCCGCGCACCGCGGCGTCCTGGTCGGCGTACGCCGTCTCCAGGCGCACCGCGGCGATCAGCGCCGGCGAACTGTAGTCCACCAGCCGTCCGTTCACCGAGGTGGAATGGGTGAACACCCATGCGCCGAGCGCGGCCAGCAGGGCCGATACGACCAGCGTCGTGGAGACCCCGACAAGCAGCCAACGCCTGGTGTCCCAGGTGTGCCGCCGCGTTCCGGCCCCCGGCGCCCCCGACCCGGCGCCGACCCCCTCGTGTCGCTCCACCACACCGTCCCCATCGTGCCCATCGCGCCGAGCCCGCCGGCGGCGGGCCGGACATCGTGCGAGGACCGATACCTGCCCGAAACGGCGACCTTTGCACCTGCCGAGCGGCGGCGGATCAGGCGCCGGTGGAGGACCCCGGCCGGACGATCATCAAGACGGTCACGGTGGCCCAGAGCAGGTTGAACACACCCGTGAGCATGCCCAGGCGCACCGTGGCGCGGTGGAACGGGGACAACGGATCGGGGGCCACGGCCGTGGCGGTACCGGCCCCGCCGTCCGCCGTCCCGATGTCGGCCAGCAGCGCGCTCTGTCGGGGTAGCACCGCCAACCCGAGAACCGCGGCGGCGATCGCGGTCAACGCCATCGACACGATCAGCCACGCGTCGCCCACCACGTCCATCTGCAGGGCGACCCCCAACCCGAAGACCGGTACCACCACGCCGACGACCGCATAGACCCGACAGGTCCGATGCAGCGCGCGCACCACCGCCGCGGCCTGCTCGTCCTCCGGACGGGCCCGCGCCTTCCGGACGGCGGGCGGGAACATACTCGCGGCAACGGTCACCGGTCCGACCGCCAAAATCGCGGCAAGCACATGTACGGCAAGCAGAAACTTGGTCACCAGCCGAGGCTAAAACTCGCCCATGATCGGCACGAGTGGCAACGGTGCCACCCACCAACGGATTATCGCCAGGGGCTGCCGCGCCACAGGCGGGGGTGCGGCCTCAGCCCGTTTCGCCCCACCTGCGCTGCTCGTCCTCGACGATCCGCCGCACCGTCGTCTCGTCCGACACGTCGACCGCGTCCGGGCTGGCCTCCGCCAGGTCGCTGCGCCGCGCGTACGCGTCGAACAGCGCGGACTTCTCGGCCAGGATGTCGAGCATGCGCTGATCGACACTGTCCGGGGACAACAGGCGATGCACCTGGACCGCCCGGACCTGGCCCATGCGATTGACCCGCGCCTCGGCCTGCTGCTCCGTCGTGGGCTTGACCTGCGGTTCGCAGATCACCACGACCGAGGCCGCCTGCAGGTTCAGCCCGACTCCGCCGGCCTGGATCTGTGCGAGCAGCACCGCGTGGCCGGACACCGCGGAGAACTCGTCGACCATCTTCTGCCGGTGTGCCGCGGCCACCGCGCCGGTGATCGGCCCGAAGCAGCGTGGACCGTCGAGGGCGGCGCCCACCGTGGCCAGCACGTCCCGGAAGAAGGAGAACACCACCACCTTCAGGTCGATCTCGGCGGCCTCCGAGACCAGTTCGCGCAGCCGCTCCAGCTTGGCCGAGTCGTCGGCGCAGACGTACGCGGCCCGGCGCATCCGCATGAAGTTCCCGGCGGCCACCGCGTCGCGGTAGGCGTTTCGATCGGCGGCGCTGAACTCCTCCCACTCCTCGACGCGCAACAGTTCGGGGAGTTCGGTGAGTACGTCCTCCTGGTTGCGCCGCAGGTACGCGGGCGCCACGGCCATGCGGAAGGCGCGGGATCCCGCGAGCGCGTCCCGACCGTGGATCCCGGGGACCAGGTCGGGTTGCAACCGCTGGACGAGGGACCGGAATTCGGCGACCCGGTTCTCCATGGGGGTGCCGGTCAGGAACAGGACGTGCCCGGCGTGCTCGGTCCAGCCGGCCAGCGCCCGGGAGCGTCCGGTGTCGGGATTCTTCACATAGTGCGCCTCGTCCACCACGAGCATCCCCACGGCCGCTTCGGCGGTGGGCGCGGGGAGCGTCTTGAGCCCGTCGAAGGTGGTGATCGCGACACCGCCGGACTCCTGCCAGTGACCGAACGCCTCCACCCGGGTCCGGCCGTGCACGACTATGGGACGTAGCTTGCTGTGCTTGCGCACCTCGCGTTCCCAGTTGATCAGCACGCTGCTCGGGCACACCACCAGGAAACGGTGGTGACCGCCGGCGGCGAGGTGGGCGAGTGCCGCGATCGCCTGGACGGTCTTGCCGAGCCCCATCTCGTCACCGAGGATCGACCGACGCTGCCTGAGCGCGAACCGAGCCCCGAAGGACTGGTATCCGCGCAGTGAGGCGAGCAGAAGGGTCTCGTCCAGCGGTTGGGCGTTGACCCGTTCGGCGATCTCCGCGGGGATGAATCCCTCGGCCGCGTCCCGGTCCGGTACCCGGCCGGCGATCGTGTCGAGCAGGGCGTAGTAGTCCGCCGGGCGCTGCTCGAAGTCGCACCACGCCTCGAAGTCCGAACCGGGGACGCGCAACAGGTCGGTCGAGGCCTGGGCGAACAGCAGCGGCAGGTCGCGCTCGGCCGCGTCCGAGACCAGCGTGTGCAGTTCGGCGAGGGCCGCGGCAACCCGTTCCCGCTTGTCGGTTCGGGCGAACCACATCCGCAGCCGACTGCGACCCGGGCCGGCGGCGGCGCGCGGGGCGACCAGGCGCCCGGTGAGGTCCTCGGCGATCGCCGCCGTCCTGCGGGCCTCCGGGCCGGCCGCGACCAGGGTGTACAGCGCCCGGACCAGCGCGGTGATCTGCTCCGTGGGCCGGTCGGGGTCGATGCGGACCGTGACGGTGTCCTCGACTGCGCGGGCGATCCGCCGTGCGGCGCCGACGGCCTGGGCGGCGGTCTGCTCGCCGACGCCCGGCACCTGGCGCAGTCGGTACGGCGGCGCGTCGTACACGGCGCCGACCGTCGCAAATCCGGCCGCCTCCAGGGCGCCGAGGCGCAGTCGGCCGTCGGTGGCCTCGCGGAGCTGGTCGATCGGGATGCGGGCCAGCGCGGCGGCCACCAGTTCGGCGCGGAGCGGGGACAACGCCGAGCGCACCGCGTCGAGCGCCCCGGCCTGGTCGGTGGTGACGGTTCGGGCGGCGGTGTACAACGCCTCCGCCGCGGCCAGCACTTCCCGCGCGCGTCTGCCGCCGGCCGGTGCGCCGGCTGCCGGTTCGGCCGATCCCATCGAGTACTCCGCCCCATCCTGCTCGCTGCGACGGGGCATCCTCCCATGCCGCGCTCGAAATCCGGGGTTCGCGGACGTGGGGGCGGCCGGCGGGTGACAGTGGAGGGGCCGGGGTGCTTCGGGTGCTCCGGGCGCTCTGGGTGCTTCGTGTGCTGCGGGAGAGGGGTTGGTGGGTCGTGGCGAGTGGTGAAGGGGAGCGGGTGGAGGAGCCCTGGTGGAAGTCGGCGGTGGTCTATCAGATCTATCCGCGGAGTTTCGCGGACTCCGACGGGGACGGGATCGGGGATCTGGGCGGGATCCTGGCTCGGCTCGATCATCTGGTCGGGCTCGGGGTGGACGTCTTGTGGTTGTCGCCGGTGTATCCCTCGCCGCAGGACGACAACGGGTACGACATCAGCGACTACCAGGGCATCGAGCCGATGTTCGGTACGTTGGCCGACTTCGACCGGCTGACGGCGGCGGTACACGAGCGTGGGATGCGGCTGGTGATGGACCTCGTGGTCAACCACACCTCGGATGAGCACGCGTGGTTCCGGGAATCGCGTGAGGGGCCGAACAGCGCCAAACGGGACTGGTATTGGTGGCGCCAGGGGCGGCCGGAGCGCGGGGTCGTGGGGGAGGAGTCGGCGGCGCCGAACAACTGGGGGTCGTTCTTCTCCGGGTCGGCGTGGCAGTACGACGACGCGAGCGGGGAGTACTACCTGCATCTGTTCTCGCCGAAGCAGGCCGACCTGAACTGGGAGAACCCGGAGGTTCGCCAGGCGATTTACGCGATGATGCGCTGGTGGCTCGACCGCGGGGTGGACGGGTTCCGGATGGATGTGATCAACCTGATCTCGAAGCATCCGGACCTGCCGGACGGCGAGTCGACGGGCGACGGGCTGTACGGCGACGGGTCGCCGTACTACGTGTGCGGGCCCCGGGTGCACGAATACCTCGCGGAGATGCATCGTGAGGTTTTCGCCGATCGGCCGGAACGGGTGCTCACCGTGGGCGAGATGCCGGGGGTGACGTTGGAGGACGCGCGGCTGTTCACCGACCCGGCGCGCGGCGAGGTGGACATGGTCTTCCAGTTCGAGCACGTGGGGCTGGACTTCGGGCGGCACAAGTTCGACGTGCGGCCGCTGCGGCTGACCGCGCTCAAGGAGTCGTTGGGCCGCTGGCAGACGGGCCTGGCCGAGGTGGGCTGGAACAGCCTGTACTGGAACAACCACGACCAGCCCCGGGTGGTGTCCAGGTTCGGCGACGACGGGCCGCGATACCGGGTGCGTTCGGCGACGATGCTGGCCACCGTGCTGCACCTGCATCGGGGCACGCCCTACATCTACCAGGGCGAGGAACTGGGCATGACCAACGCGCCGTTCGCCTCGGTCGAGGACGTGCGGGACATCGAGGCGCTGGGCCATTACCGGCAGGCGATCCGGGCCGGCGAGGACCCGGAGCGGGTGCTGGACGGACTGCGTGCGCGGGGGCGGGACAACGCGCGTACGCCGATGCAGTGGGACACGTCCGGACACGCCGGATTCACCACGGGCACACCGTGGTTGCCGGTCAACCCGAACCACACCACGATCAACGCGGCGGCGGCGCGGGCCGACCCGGAGTCGGTGTACCACCACTACCGCCGACTGATCGCCCTGCGGCACAGTGAACCGACCGTCGTACACGGCGACTTCACGATGCTGTTGGCGGACGACGAACGGCTGTACGCGTTCACCCGGCGCTATCGCGACACCACGTTGCTGACGCTGGCCAACTTCACCGGCGAGCCGGTCGAGCTCCCGGCGGCGCTCGCGACCGAGTGGGCAACGGCGCCGCTCGTCCTCGGCAACGTGGGCACGTCGATCGACCCGACGACGCTGCAACCGTGGGAGGCCCGCGTACAGCGAAAGGGGTAGTCGGGCGTGTGGGGGATACTGGGGGTCTACCTAAGGAATCTCATGATTCGCAGGACCCGCATGACTCTCGGCATTCTCGGCTCCTCACTCAAGGAGAACGAGCACCGATTGCCGGTCCACCCGCTGCACGTCGAGCGGATCGCGCCGGACGTCCGCGAACACCTGTTCCTGGAGGAGGGCTACGGCGAACGTTTCGGCGTAGCCGACGCGGAACTCGTGCGGCACGTGGCCGGCCTGCTTCCACGTAAACGCCTGCTCGCGGAGAGTGACGTGGTGCTGCTGCCGAAACCGACCCACGAGGACGTGGCCGCGATGCGCGACGGCCAGGTGTTGTGGGGCTGGCCGCACTGTGTGCAGGATCCGATCATGACCCAGCTGGGCATCGATCGTAGGCTGACGATGATCGCGTGGGAGGAGATGAATCACTGGACCGCGACCGGCGCGTTCAGTGTCCACGTGTTCCACAAGAACAACGAACTCGCGGGCTACTGCTCGGTGTTGCATGCTCTCGCGCTCGGCGGCGCGACCGGCAGCTACGGCCGCCGGATGCGCGCGGCGGTGCTCAGCTTCGGCGCGACGGCGCGCGGCGCGGTGATAGCTCTGGAGGCGATGGGCATCTCGGACGTCACGGTGCTGACGGCGCGGGACGCGGTCGCGGTGGCGTCGCCGATGCCCTCGGTCGTGATGAGCCATTTCCGTTTCGGCGAGGACGACCCGTCGCGTCTGGAGGCGCTCACCGAGGACGGGCCGGTGCCGTTGGGCAGCCACCTCGCCGGCTACGACATCGTGGTGAACTGCATTCGGCAGGACACCGACGCGCCGTTGACGTTCGTACTGAACGAGGATCTGCCGGAGTATCGGCCCGGTTCGTTCTTCATCGACGTCTCCTGCGACGACGGCATGGGCTTCGAATGGGCCCACCCGACCACCTTCGACGCACCCGCCTTCACGGTCGGGGACAACTGCCACTACTACGCGGTCGACCACAGCCCGTCCTACCTGTGGGACTCCGCCACGTGGGAGATCAGCGAGGCCCTCATCCCCTACCTCGGCACGGTCATGGCCGGCCCGACCGCGTGGGACGCGGACGCGACCATCACCAACGCGATCGAAATGCGCGACGGCGTGATCCGAAACCCGAAGATCCTGACCTTCCAAAACCGCGCGACCGACTACCCACACGCACGGGCGGCGGGCGCGGGCGTCTAGGTCGGGGGGACTGTGCGGATTCGGGTGGTGGAGCGGGACGCGGGGGAGCCTCGGCGGGTCGTGTTCGGGTCGGATGTCGGTGGTGGGGTCGGCTACTGGAATGTCGGGCCGGACTTTCCGGATCAGGTGCCGATGGTGGGCGAGTGGTACGACGTCGAGGTCGATCCGGCGGACGAGGTGCTCGCGTGGACCCGGGTGCCGGCGGGTGACGTGACGGGATTTGCGCCGGTGGACGGAGGCGGGGTGGTCGTGTCCGGGGTGCTGGAGCGGGTCGAGCCGGGGGCTTCGTTGGTGGTGATGCGGCTCGGGCTCGGGCTGATGTCGATCGATGTGGCGTGCGGGGGCGAGGAGTTGGCCGTGGGGGATGTGATCCGGTTCGAGACGCCGTGGATCGAGGTGTGGCCGTATCTGCCGTGAGGGGTGAGCGCGCCGACGGGGTCCGGGCCGGGGGCGGCGTGGGGTGGGTCGTAGGGTCGGTTCGCCTTGGTCGTTGCCTGGAAGGGATGTTTGGGTCGTGCGTCTTGCGTTTGCCGGGTT
This sequence comes from Embleya sp. NPDC055664, assembly GCF_053618075.1. Classification (NCBI taxonomy): domain Bacteria; kingdom Bacillati; phylum Actinomycetota; class Actinomycetes; order Kitasatosporales; family Streptomycetaceae; genus Embleya; species Embleya sp. NPDC055664. Next base: position 78,658 of record NZ_JBSHGZ010000004.1, on the reverse strand, counting down.
CGCCCACAGTCACCCGTTCACCGATGCCGGGGTGGCTCGGGATCTGGGGGTGGGCGAAATCGACGGGTGGGACGGTGGTGAGCCCGGGCGGTTTGCGGCGTTTCGGAAGCTGCATACGTGTGAGCCGGCCGCCTCGCTTGCCGAACTGATCGCTCGGCGGCCCGACGCGGTGGTGGTGACGGTGCGGCCGGCCCTGATCGCGGCGACCGTGGCGCGGGTGTTGCGGGCCGGGCTGCCCTGCTTCGTGAACAAGCCGGCTGCTGCCTCGGCGAGTGCGCTGGCCGAGTTGGACCGGGCCGTGGCGGGGCACGAGGAGCGCTTCCTGACCTCGTCCGTGTTGCGCTTCGCGCCCGCCGTGGTGGACCTGGCCGAACGCCTGGCGGGGCGACGGGTGCTCGGGGCGCGGGCGTTGGTCCGGCACGACATCGCGGGCTTCCTGACGCCGGAGCGGGCCTGGCAGGACGATCCGGCCGAGGGCGGCGGCACGCTGGTCTCGCTCGGCCTGCACGGCGCCGAACTCCTCGACGCGGTGGCCGGTCCGGGTGCGCGGGCGGTGGCGGCGAGCCGGTCGGTGCTGGTGCATCCGGCCACCCGCTCCGAGGACACGGGCACGATCCTGGTCGGCTGGCCGGACGGGCGGCCGGGCACGATCGAGGTGTCCGGGGCGGGCGGCGAGGAGGTGTACGAGGTGGCGGTGCAGACCGAGGACGGGGTACACACCACCCGCCTCGGCGGCGCTCCCGACTGGCAGGAGGCGCTGGGCTACCGCGCCACGATGCGCACGATCCTGGCCATGGCGGGCGGCGCGGCGTCGCCGTTGCCGTGGTCGCGGAGCAGGGCGGTCCTGGAGTGCGCCGTCGACGCGGCGACGATGGCGCGGGCCTGACCGGGCCGCCGCGTCACGGGCGCGTGGTGGTGGCCAGGCGCAGGATGGGCAGCGAGGCCAGGAGCACGATCGGCAGGAGCAGGAACGCGGTACGGACCGGCATCAGGTCGGTGGCCACGCCGAGCAGGAACGGCGCACCTCCGGCGGCCAGGGTGGTGGCCCCGGCGAGCCGGGAGACGGCCAGGTCGGTGCGGCCGCCCGCCGCGCGGATCGCCGTCGCGGTGGCGAGGGGGAACTGTACGGACAGGCCCAGGCCGGACAGGAACAGGCCGGTATAGCCGAGCCACGGCACCGAGGCCGTCCAGAACACCACGAAGCCGACCAGGTTGACCGCGACGGCCCCGCCGTACAGCCGATCCAGCGGCACCCGCAACACCAGCCGCCCGCCCGCCAGTCGACCCAGACACAGGCCGGCCACCACGGCGGTCATCGCGGTGGCGGCGGCGCTCTCCGACATCCCGGTGCGATCGCGCAACAGCGTGGAGGCCCACAACGACAACGAGAACTCCACCGCCACCGAGCACACCGTCAACAACCAGGCCCACCAGTAGGCGGCCGGCAGGCCCCGGGCCGGCGGCCGTTCGTCCTCGGTCGCTGTCTCCCGGTGGTCCGGTGCCGGGCGGGCCGGCGGGTGCGGATCCGGGATCGGGGTTCGGCCGTACACCAGGGCCAGGGCGGCGAAGAGCACCGGGACCACGACCATGGCCCAGCGCCAGCCGGGGCCGGAGGAGTCCATCACACCGATCAGCAGCGGGGCGGCCGTACCCACGCCGGCGGCCAGGCCGTTGGCCTCGCTGAGCGCGCTCGGCCCGGCGATCGGGCCGTGGTGGTCGGCCAGCGCCGTACCCGCCACGTTCACCACCAGGAACGCACCGAACCCGCACAGCAGCGCCGCGCTCAACGACACGGCCGGGGTATCCGCCGCGCAGTACGCGAGCACCCCCAGACACAGCACCACACACCCGGTCCACAACGTGCGCCCACGCCCGAAGCGGCGCATCGGCCGGTCGCCGAGCAGGGCGATCAACACGCCTGCCGCCGCATAGGCCGTACTGTGCAGCGCGGCCACGGCGTTGCTCACGCCCAGTTCGTCGCCGAGCAGCGTGACGGAGGGGCCGAAGCAGTACAGGAAGTAGCCGAACGCGGCCATGTGCAGGTACAGCGACCAGGTCGCCCGGTCGCGGACCAGCCCCGGCGCGGAGCCGTCGATCACGCGAGATCGCCCACAGTCGTCCCCATCCGCATCGTGTGGGCCCCGTCGCGGATGAACCCGCCCCGCCCGGATCGTATGCGATCCACATGAACACCCGATGCCCAAACGACCACAGAACCCGGACCCGGGCCGCACGGTCACGCCCCCGCGCTCCGAAGCCGGCCGGTGCGACGCCCGCCCGACGCCCCGGCCACCCCCGGACGGCCCGACCCGGACCGTCCACCCCCGTCCCCCCGCCCCGTCCCCCCGCCCCGTCCTCCCGGTCCCGCCCATCCCCCCGACACCGACCGCCCGCTCAGCCCACCCCCGCCGACCACCCCTCACGCAGGCGTCGCTCCGCCGCCCCGCCCTCGTCCACCGGCGCCCGCCCCTCGCCGCGCAGGCGATCGAGCCCGAGCAGGGCCGCACCCACCACCGGGGGGTCCGACGCGACCTTCAGGACCGCCCTCGGCGCGACCTCCAGCACCCGCCGCGCCACCGCCGCCATCAACAGCGGCGGCTCCGCGGCCAGCACGCCGCCGCCGAGGACCACATCGGCCGCCTCGCCCAGCAGGTCCAGCCGACCCAGCGCCGTCACCGCCAGTACCGCGATCTCGGCCGCCTGCCGCTCGACCACCTCGCCCGCCACCGGATCGCCCGCCGCGGCCACCCGGAACAACAACGGAACCAGCTCGTGCAGCCGCTCGGCCGGCAGCTCACCGAGGTGCACCGCCTCGGCCACCGCGGTCGCCGACGGCAGACCGAAGTGCTCGGACGTGGCCGCGGCCAGCGCCGTGGCCGGCCCCCGACCGTCCTCGGCCCGCACCGACGACCACATCACCTCCTCCATCAGGCCGATCCCGCCGCCCCAGTCGCCGGTCATCCGCCCGAGCGCCGGGAAGCGCGCGGTACGCCCATCCGGCAGCAGGCCCACGCAGTTGATCCCCGCGCCGCACACCACCGCGACCCCGCGCGGCGCATTCGTGCCCGAACGCAGCACCGCGAACGTGTCGTTCCCGACGGTGACCGTGCGGCTCCACCCCCGATCCTCGAACTCCTTGCGCAGCCGCAACTCCTCCACCGGCAGGTCGATGTTGGCCAGATAGGCCGCGACATGCTCCACCGGCCCGACCCCAGCCGCCGCGCGCAGCACCTCCTCGACCAGTTCGGCAACCGCCTCCGCCGCCGCGTCGTGGCCGAGCACGTACGGCTTGTAGCCCGGCCCGCGCGCCCTGCCCCAGACCCGACCGTCCGCGTCGACCACCGCGACATCGGTCTTCGAATTGCCCGCGTCGATCGCGAGCACGGCCGGGGCCGGCCCGGGCGAGGCGCCCCCGGTCACCGCGCCCACGGAAGGTGCTCCTTGCCCGCGGCAAGGAGCCGATCGGTGAGCGACTCGGCGATGTCGTACTGCCCGACCAGCGGGTGCGCCAACAACGCGGTGAACACCCGGTCCCGCCCGCCGCGCAGCGCCGCGTCCAGGGCCAACTCCTCGTACGCCGCGACATGCGCGATCAGCCCGGCCTGCAACGGCCCCACCGGCGCCACCGGCAGCGGCGTCGCCCCGTTCGCGTCGACCCGGGACTGCACCTCGATCACCGCGTCGTCCGGCAAAAACGGCAGGATGCCGTTGTTGCGCACGTCGGCGACCTGGATCCGGGACGCCTCGTCGGCGCCCTTGCCCATCAGCGCGGCGACCAGCGCCACCGCCGCCTCCGAGTAGTACGCCCCGCCCCGGCGCTCCAACAGCTCCGGCTTGGTGTCCAGGGTCGGATCCTTGTACAGCTCGAGCAGTTCGCGCTCGATCGCGGCCACCTCCTCGGCCCGCGAACCGGTGTGCCGCTGCGCGGAGACCACCGCGTCGTGCGCGTAGAAGTAGCGCAGGTAGTAGGAGGGCACCGTGTTCTGCCGGTACATCAGATCCACCGGCAATTCGATGTCCGCCGCGATCGTGGCCCCGTGCTCGGCCAGCAGACGCGGCAGCAGGTCCGGCCCGGGCGCGCCCAGGTCGTCCAGCACGTGGATGCCCCGCTCCCAGGTCAGGTGGTTGAGCCCGACATGGTCCAGGCGCAGCCGATCCGGCGCGACGTCCAACAACGCGGCGAACCGCCGCTGGAAGGTGATCGCGACGTTGCACAGCCCCACCGCACGATGGCCCGCGTCGAGCAGTGCCCGGGTGACGATGCCCACCGGGTTGGTGAAGTCCACGATCCACGCGTCGGGGGCGACCCGGCGGACCCGCTCGGCCGCGTCCAGCACCACCGGCACCGTGCGCAGCGCCTTGGCCAAACCGCCCGCCCCGGTGGTCTCCTGCCCCACGCAGCCGCAGTCCAGCGGCCACGCCTCGTCCTGCGCCCGGGCCTGCTGACCGCCCACCCGGAGCTGGAAGAGCACCGCGTCGGCGCCCTCCGCTCCCGCGTCCAGGTCGTCGGTCAGCACCACCCGGGCCGGGTGTCCGTAGCGGGCCAGGATTCGGCGGACCACCGCGCCGACCGACTCCAGGCGTTGCACCACCGGGTCCACGAGCACGAGTTCGTCGACCGGCAGGGTCTCGCGCAACCGGCCGAGGCCGTCCGCGAGTTCGGGAGTGTAGGTGGACCCACCGCCCACCACCGCAAGCTTCAACCCTTTACTCCCGTCAATGTCACGCCCTCGATGAACGCCTTCTGCGCGAAGAAGAACACGAGGATCACCGGCGCCATCACCAAGAGGGTGGCGGCCATCATGAGATTCCAATTGACCTGATGCGCGCCCTTGAACGACTCCAGGCCGTACGACAACGTCCACGCGCCCGGATTCTCCGAGGCGTACACCTGTGGACCGAAGTAGTCGTTCCAGCAGTAGAAGAACTGGAACAGCGCCACCGCCGCGATCGCCGGCCGGATCATCGGCAACACGATCGAGATCAGGATGCGCAGCTCGCCGCACCCGTCCACCCGGGCCGCGTCCAGGTATTCGGACGGGATGGTGAGCAGGAACTGGCGCAGCAGGAAGATGGTGAACGCGTCGCCGAAGGCCATCGGGATGATCAGCGGCCACAACGTCCCGGTCAGGTGCATCTGCTTGGCCCAGAAGATGTACATCGGGATGACGATCACCTGGGGCGGCAACATCATCGACGAGATCACCAGCATCAGCGCCACGCCCCGGAAGCGGAACCGGAACTTGGCCAGCGCGTAGGCCACCGGCAGGCTGGAGACCACGGTGAACAGGGTGCCGAGCCCGGCGTACATCAGCGTGTTGCGCCACCACGTGCCGAAGCCGGGGGTTTTCATCACCTCGGTGTAGTTGCCCCACTCCCACGACGTGGGCCACAGATGGCTGGTCAGCGCCTGTTTGTCGGACATCACCGAGGTCAGGAACAGGAACACGAACGGAAGGATGAAGAACAGCACGGCGGTGACGGCGAGCGTGTGCACGCCGATCCAGCTCAGTACACGCTTGCGCCGATGCGGCTGCGCCGGTGTCCGGGCGGGCGCGGGCGGCGGCACGACGCCGGCCGCCTCGGCCGTGACGGTCTGGGCCATGTAACCGATCCCTTCTGGGCACGGTGGATCGTCGAACTCGGGTTTTCGGCAGGGAGGTTCGAGGACGGGCGGGGCGGTCGTGGCGCCTTCGGCGGCGCCGGCCGCCGCCGCGCTCAGTCGTCGTCCAACAACCCCGACCGCCGCCGAAGCAGCACGAAGGTGAATGCCATCGCGATGGCGAACAGGATCAGCGAGATCACGCACGCCGCACCGGTGTTGAAGGTGGAGAACCCTTCCTGGTACACGAGTTGCGGCAGCGTCAGGGTGGTGCCCTGCGGATAGCCCGGCTCGAACGGCTGACCGGAGTTGCCGATGATGCCGCTGGCGACCTTCCCGGCGACCATCGCCTGCGTGTAGTACTGCATCGTTTGGATCACCCCGGTGACCACCGCGAACAGCACCACCGGCGTGATCGCCGGCCACGTGACGTAGCGGAACTTCTGCCAGGGCCCGACGCCGTCCAACTCGGCCGCCTCGTACTGCTCGCGCGGCACGTCGAGCAGTGACGCGGTGAAGATCACCAGCAGGTCGCCGATGCCCCACAGGGCGAGCAGGGTGAGCGCGGGCTTGGACCAGTCCGGGTCGGTGAACCAGCCCGGCTGTGGCAGTCCGGCGTCGCCGAGCAGGTTGTTCACCGGCCCGGTACCGGGGTTGAGCAGGAACGCGAAGCCGATCGTGGCGGCCACCGGCGGCGCCAGATACGGCAGATAGGACAGCGTACGGAACAGCCCGGATCCGCGCTTGAGCCGGATCGCCAGCATGCCCAGAGCGAGCCCGAAGATCACCCGCAGGGTGACCATCACCACGACCAGCCACAACGTGTTGCGCAACGCCTGCCACAGCGCCGGGTAGTCGTTGAAGACGTAGTTCCAGTTGCGGGTGCCCACCCACACGGGCGGGTTGATCAGGTCGTAGCGCGTGAACGAGTAGTACACGGTCGCGCCGAGCGGATACGCGAAGAAGACCGAGAAGCCGATCAGCCACGGGGACAGGAACGCGAGCGTGCGCAGGTTCCGCCGGCGGCGCTGCCTGCGCAGCGCCGCCGGGACCTTCGCCGCCGCGGGGGCGGTCGTGGTCATCGGATCACTGGACCTGGGCCACGTCGGTGTCGATCTGCTTGTCCAGATCGGCCAGACCCTTGCTCGGGTCGCCACCCCCGCCGGCCTCCCACTTGTACGCGAACTCCTGGAAGGTCACCTGGTACTTGCCGCCGTTGGGGCTGGCGGGCGTGGTGTTGCTCGCGGGGTGCTTGAACGCGTCGATGAACGGCTTGAAGTGCTCGTCGTTCGCCAGCGGCGACGCGGCCAGCGCGGCATTGGTGGTCGGCACGTTGTGGATCGCCCCGGCGAGCTGGTTCAGCGCGTCGGTGTCGGTCGTCACGAACTTGACGAACTCCCAGGCGGCGCGCTGGTGGTGGCTGGACTTGGCGATGCCGATGGTGGTGCCGGTCAGGTAGCTGCGGCCGTACTTGTCCAGCTGGTCGTCCGGGACCGGGAACGGCGCGGTGCCGTAGTTCAGGTTCGGCGCGTCCTTCGCGATCATCGCGGTGCGCCACTCGCCGTCCATGGTCATCGCGAGCTTGCCGCTCATGAACGGGTTCTCCGCGGAGAACTCCTCACCGAAGGTGGTGCGGAACTTCTCCAGCTTGTCGAACCCGCCCTGGCTCTCCACGAATTGCCTCTGCCAGTTGAGGAACTGCGGGACGCCCGGGTCCTTGGACAGGGCCGACTTGCCGTCGGGCGTCTGGTAGGTCGGACCGTACTGGGCGAGCACGTGCGCCGGGGTGAACTCGTAGGCGTGGAAGGTGGGCAGGAAGCCCGCGACCTTGAAGGTGCCGTCGCCGTTGAGCTGGTTGAGCTTCTTCGCGGTCGCGATGAGTTCGCTCATCGTCTTCGGCGGCCCCGCGATGCCCGCCGCGGCGAACATGTCCTTGTTGTAGTAGAGCCCGTAGGAATCCGCGAGCAGGGGCAGCGCACACCGCTTGCCCTGGAACTGGGTGTAGTCCATCACCGCCTTCGGGAAGGTGGTGGTGGGATCGATGTTGGACTGGGCCAGCCACGGCGCGAGGTCGAGCCACGAGCCCGACGAACAGAACTGGCCGACGTTGTCCGTGGTGAACGAGGACACCACGTCCGGGCCCTTGCCCGAGCGGATGCCCTGGGTGATCTTGTCGTCCGTCACGTTGGAGACGATCTTGACCGTGATGTTCGGGTGCGACGCGTTGAACTTGGCGACCAGGTCCTTGACCGCCTTGGTCTCGCTCTCGGCGCTCCAGCCGTGCCAGAAGGTGATGGTGACCTTCTTGTCGGGCGCCTCCGAGGCGCCGGTGCCGGACCCCGAGCCGCCGTCGTCGCCGGCGCACGCGGAGGCCATCAGGGCGAGCGTGGCGGCGCACGCGAGGGTCGTGAGGGAACGACGGAGCCGTGGGAGTCTGTGCACTGGGTCCTCCTCCGGAGATGGCGGCGGCGCGGCCGGGACGAGCGGCGCCGTGGTCCTGGCGGTGGTACGGGTGCTGCCGGTGGCGCTGGGTGTGCCTGGACGGGGGTGTGCCCGGGCGAGGGTGGGCCCGGGGCGGGTACGCCCGGGTGCCGACGGGTCGCGGCGGTGGACGGCGTCGGGTGGCGCGCGTACGGGGATGGGCGTACGAGGACGGGCGTGCGTGTACGAGGTGGGTGTACCGGGTGGGCCTATGGGGTGTGCGTGGTGCGTCAGGTCGTGGTGAAGACGACGTCGCGCGCGACGTCGAGCGCCGCGTGCACGGCGCCGGTGAGCACGGGGTTGGCGGGTACGTCGCCGAGCACGACGCGTGGGCGCGGGATCGCGAGGCGGTGCAACTCGTCCACCACACGTGAGCGCAACGCTTCGCCGCCGGCCATCGGGATGGCCCCCGACAACACGACGAGTCCCGGATCCAGGACCGAGACGATCACCGCGATCCCCACCGCCAGCCGGTTCGCCAGCTCGTCGAGGAAGGCGCCGCCGCGCGGTTCGGTCGCCCGCACCGCCCGGGCGACGGCCTGCGGCGCGGTACGACTGCCCACGCCGTAGGCGCGGGCCAGGGACAACACCGCGGGCGCGCCCGCGAGTTGCTGGAAGCCGCCGGTGTTGCGCCGGCTGACGTCGTGCGGCAGCGGCGCGCCGGGCATCGGCATGTAGCCGACCTCGCCCGCGCCGCCGGTCGAGCCGCGGTGCAGTCGGCCGCCGATCACGATCGCGCAGCCGATTCCCTCGTCGACCCACAGCAGCACGAAGTCCCCCGCGTCGCGGGCCGATCCGTCCCGCTGCTCGGCGAGCGCGGCGAGGTTGACGTCGTTCTCCACGTCCACCGTCAGGCCCAGCGCCTCGCGGATCTGGTCCAGCACCCCGGGGGAGTGCCAGCCCGCGAGGTGGCGGCCGTAGCGGAACTGCTCGGTGGTCGGGTCGAACGCGCCCGGGATGCCGATCACCATGTGCGCGAGATCGGCGAGGTCGAGCCCGGCCGGCTTGGCGGCGGCCCGGACCGCCTCCCGGATCCGGCCCGGCGTATCGGCCGACTCCCGGCGCGGGGTGGCCAGTTCGTGCTCGCCCACCACGCGTCCGGTCAGATCGGCGATGGCCACCCGGATCCGGGCGGGCGTGACGTCCAGGCCCGCGACGTGTCCCGCCGCCGGGTTGATCTCGTACAGCTGGGCGCCGGGCCCCCGGCCGCCCTCGGTGGTACCGACCCCGACGACCAGGCCCGCCGCCTCCAGGCGGGAGAGCAGCTGAGAGGCGGTCGGCTTCGACAAACCGGTCATCGAGCCGATCTGACCCCGGGACAGCCGCCCGTGCCGCAAGAGGAGTTCGAGCGCGGCCCGGTCGTTGATGGCCCGCAAAAGGCTCGGCCGCCCGGCCTGCTCCCGCCCGGACGCTGTCGCGCCGCGCTCGGTGCTCCCGGCCATGAGCGGTCTCCCTTTCGCCACTGTTAGGAAACCTTCCTAAGAGTTGTAGAGGAAATTAGGCCCGCTCTCTCGGCACTGTCAAGGGTGTCCGGCAAGGTCGTTCGCCTTGCCCGACAAGGGAGTCCGTCCGCCGGAGCCGGCGCGGGGCCCGACGTGCGGCTGCCCGGCGGGCCCATCTGCGGGCCTGCCGGGCAGCACGATCGAAGAAACAGGATTGTGGGTGGAGCTACGGACGACTGCTACCGGTGGGTACTACCGACCCGAAATACCCACCGGCGGCCTCGACTTCGCGCGGACTCCGCGCGAGCCGGCATCCTCAGCACGGTCCGAGGTCGAGCCACACCCCCCACTGTCCGGTGGTTCCGGGGGTCTCGCCCTGGGTCCACCACTTGGCGCGGTAGGTGTGCCCCTGGTACGAGACCGTGTTGCCGCCCACGTAGACGGTGTTCGCGTCCCACGGCGGCGCGGAGCAGTTGCCCGGACCGGTGCCGACCGTCAGCCGGTAGTCCACGCTGTGCGTGGTGCCGGTGCCGGTGGCGGTGACCGTCACCGTGTACGTCCCCGGCGTTGCCGTGGAACTCGCGGACAACTTCAGCGACGACGACGCGCCGGACTGGACGGTGCCGGGAGTGAACACCGCGGTCACGCCGGTGGGCAGGGTCCCGGTGGCCAGCGTGAGCTGCTGCGGGGTGCCGCTGATGGTCGCCGTGGTCAGCGACGTGGTGACATCCCCGCCGGGCGTCACGGTGCCCTGGGTCGGGTTGAGCGAGAGGGAGAAGTCGGGGTTGCCCGGACCGGAACCGACCGTCAGCTGGTACTGCGCGCTGTGCGTGGTGGCCGTACCGGTGGCGGTGACCGTGATCGGGAACGTCCCCTGGGCCGCACCCGCGCTCGCCGTGAACTTCAGCGACGAGCTGTTGCCCGACTGCACGGTACCCGGGGTGAACACGGCGGTCACGCCGCTGGGCAGGGTCCCGGTGGTCAGGGTGAGCTGCTGTGCGTTGCCGCCCGTGGTCGCGGTGGCGACGGAGGTGGTGACGTCACCGCCGGGCTGCACGCTGCCCGAGGTCGGGTTGAGCGAGAGGGAGAAGTCGTCCGGGTTGCCGACACAGGTCGGGTCGCCGGTCTGGGCGGGCAGGCTGACGGCGTCCCACGCGGCCTTGGTCTTGTTGAACAGCGCGCAGGTCGGGTCGAGGCTCTTCGCCGCGGTCAGCGTCGTGGTGCGGTACTTCTTGTAGGTCATGCCGCTGGTCTTGAGCAGCATGCCGCCATAGAAGACCTTGCCCGCGTTCTGGATGCCGACGCCGGCCAGCGTGGTGTTGTTGCAGGTCGGGCTGCCGGGCTTGCCGTTGCCTGCCGGGGCGGTGCCCTCGGCGAGCAGGTAGAACCAGTGGTTCAGCGGTCCGGCCGCCTTGTGCACCTCGGTGTTCGGGATCGAGGAGCTGTAGCAGTCGGGGTCGCCGTTGGTGGACGGCTTGTACATGTAGCGGATCGGGCCCTGGCCGACCAGGTTGACCGTCTCGCCCACCGTGTAGTCCGGCGAGTCGAAGGAGGTGGGCTCGTTGGTGTACGCCTCGGTCAGCGCGCCGAAGATGTCGCCGGTGCCCTCGCCGAGTCCGGCTTCGCGGCTGGTGCCGCCGGGGGTGAACTGGTCGATGCCGTGGCCGAATTCGTGACCGACGACGTCCATCGAGCCGATCCACTGGTTGGCCTGGTTGTGGCCGATGGAGACGGACGAGCCGTCCCAGAAGGCGTTGATGTCGCTGATGCCGACCTTGACCGGCCAGCTGCCGCCGGTGCCGTTGTGGCCATTGCGACCGAGCCAGTCGCGGAGCATGTTCCACTCGTTTTGCGCCGCCCACATGACGTCGACGCAGCCGGTCTCCTTGCTCGACGCCTGGCCGTTGCCCCACGAGTCGGTGGACTTCGTGAAGACCTGGCCGGTGGCGTTGTCGGCGCAGCTCAGACCGGGACGGGTGGAGTCGCGGAGGGAGTAGGAACCGGCCGAGCCGCTGGTCTGGATGGTCAGCGGATTGGGGCCGTTCCACTGGCTGTTGCCGGTGCCGGCCTTGACGTCGTCGACCTTGTCGAGGACCTGGCCGGTGCTCGCGTCGACGAACACGTGCAGTCGACTGGGGGCGGTGTCGGTACGGCCGGTGACCACCGTCTCCCACGCCAGGTTGCTGTTGCCGTCGAGGACGTGGACGACGAGGCGGTGCGATTCGACCTTGTCCACGACCGGAAGCTGGGCCTTGGAGGTGGCCTCGGCGGTGCCGGCGGCCACGGTTGCCCGGGTCGGGACGGATATCTGCGCGCTGGTCGCGGCCTGGGTCCCGCGGACCCGGCCCTGACCGTCGGCCATGACCACCGCGTCGCCGCCGACGACCGGCAGGCCGCGGTAGGTGCGCTGGTAGGCGACCGAGTACAGGTCGTTGATCCAGGGGGTGACGAGCTGACGTTCGAACTTCTCGTCCGGGCCCTTCGCGAGGGCGTCCAGACCGTTCGCGACTGCCCGGTCGGCGGCGGATACCGCCTTGTCCTGCGAGCTTGCGGGGGGAGGGGAGGACGGTTCGTTGGTACCGGCCGAGGACGGGCCGACCGCGCCGATCGCCAGGCCGGCGATCAGGGCGAGCACGGTCCCGGCCGTGGTCGTTCTGCGATTCATCGAGGCTCCTTGGGAGGGGACATGCCTCGACCACGTCGCCGACGTGCACCGCGGCGCTGGGGAGCGACACGGGCGACCGTGCAGGCCGGGTACGTGCCCGAGCGAGCGAAACACTCACACGGGTGTGGGGCGGCGGAGAAGCGCTCGGCGGCGATCGGCTAGTTCTGGCAAATGCTCGGGGCCGAACGGAATCCCGGACGACGGGGCCCGTTTGACGGGTCGGGGCGACGGGTCCGGATGAGGGATTCGGGCGATGCATCCGGATGACGGATCCGGGTGACGGGCGACGCCTTCCGGTCGCCTGCCGATGATTAGCGGTGAAATATCGGGCAACTCTCAAGATCCGGCAACCGGGTCGGATCCGGAACACCGTACGGACCGACCCGGACCGGACGGGCGCACCGGACCGGGGCGGGGCGTACCGAACCGTGCGGGGCGCACCGACCCGCACGGACGTACGGACCCAGGAGGCGACGTTGGCCGGCAGCACAGCGACGACCGGGCAGTCGAGCGGCGGTGGCGACGGGACCCCGGGCGGTGGTTCCGGCGGCGGCTATTCGGAGAACCTCGGCCACGTCATCTTCATCACGGCCGCCGCCGCCATGGGCGGATTCCTCTTCGGCTACGACAGTTCGGTGATCAACGGCGCGGTCGAGGGCATCCGGGGCAAGTTCTCGCCCGGTTCCAGCCTGCTCGCCCAGGTGGTCGCCGCCGCGCTGGTCGGGTGTGCGATCGGGGCCGCGATCGCGGGCCGGATCGCCGACCGGATCGGGCGCATCCGGGTGATGCAGATCGCCGCTGTGCTGTTCGCGGCCAGCGCGGTGGGATCCGCGCTGCCGTTCGCGCTGTGGGACCTGGCGCTGTGGCGGGTCCTGGGCGGCACGGCGATCGGGATGGCCTCGGTGATCGGTCCGGCGTACATCGCCGAGGTCGCGCCGCCGGCCTATCGCGGCCGGCTCGGCTCGTTCCAGCAGGCCGCCATCGTCACCGGCATCGCGGTCTCGCAGTTGGTCAACTGGGGCATCCTCAACCTGGCCGACGGCGACCAGCGCGGCAAGCTGATCTTCGGCCTCGAGGCGTGGCAGGTGATGCTCGGCGTGATGGTGCTGCCGGCCGTGCTGTACGGCCTGTTCACCTTCACCATCCCCGAGTCGCCGCGCTTCCTGCTTTCGGTCGGGCGGGAGGCGCAGGCGCGGAAGGTGCTCGCCGAGGTGGAGTCCGACGACGTCGACCTGGACGCGCGGGTGGCGGAGATCCGGGCGGCGATGCGGCGCGAGCACAAGTCCACGTTCAAGGACCTGTTGGGCGGTGGCGGGTTCGTGTTCCTGCCGATCGTGTGGATCGGCATCGGGCTGTCGGTGTTCCAGCAGCTCGTCGGGATCAACGTGATCTTCTACTACTCGGCGTCGTTGTGGCAGTCGGTGGGCATCGACCCGAACAGCTCGTTCCTGTACTCCTTCACCACCTCGATCATCAACATCATCGGCACGATCATCGCCATCTCGCTGGTCGACCGGGTGGGCCGCAAGCCGCTCGCGCTGGTCGGTTCGACGGGCATGGCGATCTCGCTCGGCCTGGTCGCGTGGGCCTTCTCGGCCCGCACCGGGAAGGGCAAAAACATCAAACTTCCGGACACCGAGGGCACCGTCGCGCTGATCGCGGCCCACTCGTTCGTGCTGTTCTTCGCGCTGTCGTGGGGCGTGGTGGTGTGGGTCTTCCTCGGCGAGATGTTCCCGAACCGGATCCGCGCGGCGGCGCTGGGGGTGGCGGCGTCGGCGCAGTGGATCGCGAACTGGGTGATCACGGTGTCGTTTCCGACGTTGTCGGACTGGAATCTGTCGGCCACGTATGTGATGTACGCGTGCTTTGCGGTGTTGTCGATTCCGTTCGTGGTGAAGTTCGTGCCGGAGACGAAGGGCAAGACGTTGGAGGAGATGGGGTGAGGGTGGGGCGGCCGGTCGGTCGGCCCGACCGGCCGGGGGTCGGTGGTTTCGTCGAGCTTGGGCCGGGGCTCGGCTGTGGGGCTGGGGCTGGGGCTGGGGCTGGGGCTGGGCTGTGGGGCTTGGGCTTGCGCTCGGGTTCAGCCGAGGTCTCGGTGGCGGAGGCCGGTCAGGCCCGTGATGGGCAGGATGGCGGCGAGGGTGAGCAGGTAGGCGTACGGCGTGGCGGTGACGTCGGCGCCGGGCAGCTTCGGCAGGTGGGCGAACGGTGATACGTCCAGGAGCGCCTGCGGCAGCTTCAGGGCCGGGCCGAGCCAGCCGAGCGCGATCACCAGGCCGACCAGGCCCCAGACCGCCGGGGTGAGGCGGGGCAGGGCGCCGACGATCAGGACGGCCAGGCCGGTCATCACCCACACGGCGGGCGTCTGGGCCAGGGTGGCGAGCAGGACGCGCGGGAGTTGGCCGGAAACATCCCCCACGGTGATCCCGTACGACAGGCCCATCGCGAGGCCGCCGGCGGCCAGGACGGCGGCCGTGCCGAGGTAGGCGACCACCAGGTGTCCGCCGGCCCAGCGCAGTCGGCCGACCGCGTTGGCGAGCAGCGGTTCGGCCCGGGCGGCGGTCTCCTCGTCGCGCAGGCGCAGGATCGCACCGGCCGCGAACACCACGCAGATCAGGCCGAGCAGGCCGATCAGGGTGGACAGGAACGCGTCGGTCAGGTCGATGTGGCCGCCCATGCGGCGGACCAGGTCACGGGTGCCGTCGTTGTCGCCGACGATGTCCTTGGCGCCGTCGGCGATGCCGCCGAACACCGCGCCGCCGAAGGCGAGGCCGATCGCCCAGGCCGCGAGGGTGCCGCGTTGGAGGCGCCAGGCCAGGCCGTATGCGCCGGCCAACGACGCGGGGGCGTGGGCCGGTCCGGGGCGTGGGCGGATGAAGCCGGCGCCGATGTCGCGCCGACCGGCGAGGGCGTACGCGAGCACGGCGCACCCGGTGGCGAGGGCGGCGGAGGGGAGCAGGGCCCACCACCGGTCGCCGGCGAAGGGGCGGACGTTTTCGGCCCAGCCGAGGGGGGTCACCCACACGAGTGGATGGCTGCCTTCGTCGGCCGCGGGTCGCGCCGCGTCGCCCGCCGCGCGCAGGACGAAGGCGACGCCCAGGACGGCGACGGCGATGCCGCGGGCGAGGCGGGTGTTCTCGGTCAGTTGCGCGGACACCGCCGCGATGCCGGCGAAGACCATGCCGGTCAGCGCCACGGCGGTGCCGAACGCGAGGGAGCCGGCGGTGGATTGGCCGGCGCCGCGCAGGACGGCGGTACACAGGAGCAGCAGCGCGAGGTTGGCCAGGGCGGCGCCGGCCAGGGCCGCGGTCAGGGGCGCCCGGCGGCCGACCATCGCGGCGGACAGCGCCTCCTGACGACCCGTCTCCTCTTCGTCGCGGGTGTGCCGGATCACCACGAGCAGGCTCATCAGGCCGGCGAGGAGGGCGACGGTGGCGCCGACGCGCCAGACGGTGAGGGCGCCGTAGGAGTCGGCGTAGACCGCGCCGTACAGGGCCCGGAACGAACCGTTGGCGTTCATGTCGTGCGCGACGTCGGCGCGTTCGGCGGCGGTGTCGTACAGCTTTTCGAGGGAGCGTTCGGTGCTGAAGAGGGTGCCGACCAGGGCCACCACCCAGACCGGGATCAACACGCGGTCGCGGCGCAGGGCGAGGCGGATGAGGGTGGGGGTGCCGGCGAGGTGGTGGGCCGACGCGGTGGGGGCGGGGGTGATGGCGGTGGCGGTCATCGGGACACCACCACGGGGTGGGTGTCCTCGGTGCGGTAGTGGCGCAGGAACAGCTCCTCCAGGGTGGGCGGGCTGCTGGTCAGGCCGCGTACGCCGATCTCGGCCAGCCGGCGCAGCACCGGGTTCAGGTGCTCGTTGTCCACCTGGAGCACGGTGTGGTCGCAGTCGCCGCGCAGGTCGTGCACACCCGGGAGGTCGGCCAGGCCGTCGGCCGGGCCGGTGAGTTGGACCCGTACCGTGGTCCGGCTCAGGTGGCGCAGGTCGGCCAGCGAACCGGACTCGACGGTGCGTCCGTTGCGGATGATGCTGACCCGATCGCACAGCGCCTCGACCTCGGCCAGGATGTGGCTGGACAGCAGCACGGTGCGGCCGCGGTCGCGTTCCTCGGCGACGCAGGCGCGGAAGACCTCCTCCATCAGCGGGTCCAGGCCGGAGGTGGGCTCGTCCAGGATCAGGACGTCCACGTCGGAGGCGAACGCGGCGACCAGGGCCACCTTTTGCCGGTTGCCCTTCGAGTAGGCGCGGCCCTTCTTGGTGGGGTCGAGTTCGAACCGGTCCAGCAGGTCGGCGCGCCGGGCCGGGTCCAGGCCGCCGCGCAGCCGGCCGTACAGGTCGATCACCTCGCCGCCGCTGAGGTTGCGCCAGAGGGTGACGTCGCCGGGTACGTAGGCGACCCGACGATGCAGGGCCACCGCGTCGCGCCACGGGTCGCCGCCGAGGAGGGTGACGTCGCCCCGGTCGGCGCGGATCAGGCCGAGGAGGACGCGGATGGTCGTGGACTTGCCGGCGCCGTTGGGGCCGAGGAAGCCGTGTACCTCGCCGGTCGCGACCTCGAGATCCAGGCCGTCGAGGGCGTGCGTGCGCCCGAAGGACTTGTGCAGACCGGAGACGCTGATCGCCGTGTTCATGTTTCAGAACATACGCGTCCTTCAGAAAGTTGTGAAGTTAAGAAAAGTCAAGAATCATGAAGACGAAGCGGCAGCGTGCTTCGTGGGTGCCCGGAGGGTGGTCGTAAGGTGAGCCGGATGCGAGAAGAAGAGTCGGTGGCGAAGCGGGACGAGGCGGCCGTCGCCCGCTACGTCGAGCGCTTCGCGGGCGAGCTGACGGATGCCGGCATGCAGCGGATGGGCGCGCGCGTGTTCGCCGCCCTCCTGGCGGCCGACTCGGCGAGCATGACCTCGGCCGAACTCGCCGAGTCGCTGCGGATCAGCCCGGCGGCGGTGTCCTCGGCGATCGGCTACCTCACCCAGGTACGCATGGTCCACCGCGAACGCGAGCCGGGTTCGCGCCGGGACCGCTACTGCCTGCACGACGAACTCTGGTACGAGACCTACGGAGAGCGCGACAAACTCCTGAGCCGCTTCGAGACAATCCTCCGAGACGGCGCCCAAACCCTGGGCCCGGACACCCCGGCAGGCGCCCGAGCCCTCGAATCCGCCGACTTCTTCGCCTTCCTCCAGGAAGAATTCGTCGGAGTCATGCAACGCTGGCGAGCCCGAACCACGGGGTAACACCGACGAGGCCGATACCCGGCCCGACGGGCGGTGCGGGTGGCTGGTAGGGGGTTGGTCCGGGTCGTGGGGTGGGGCTCCGGTCGGGTCCTCCGGGGCGCCTTCCCGAGTGGGTTGGCGGGCGGGTGTTTTCGGGGTGCGGTGGGCATGTGGGTGACGGAGGTTCACGAAACCGGATCTCGCGGGGTGTCGCACCCTTCGCGCGAGAGAAACCGCAGGACAGCGGAAAAGGGGGCGGTTTCGAGCACCTCGGGATCCGGTTTCGAACCCACCGGGCACTTTTGGTCTCCTCGACGGCCTCCGTGAGCTCGCACCACGCGAAGTCGACTCCCAACGGCATATTGAGGCGAAACAGCCGGGTGATGGGTGGATGCAAGACCGTGCTCGCAACTGAAGCGCGAAGCACGGGCGTTGCGGAGGATGATCCGGAAAACGCGACCTTTGGGCCGGACATGCGCGCCGGCTTGACGTGCTCCGGACGATCACCGACTGTGTGCCGTTTGGTAACTGTCCCAAGACCGTTGCCTCGACGCAGCGGTGTGGCCCCTTCGGTCGGCGGGTCTACCCGTTCGCGTCCGAGGGCGGGTCGGAGTATCGGGGAGTCGCATGACCCTGTCGTTCTCGCGGCGCCTGTGGGAGCACGCCCTCGCGACGCAGCCTCATTCGTCCCCGGGGCTTGTCCTCGTCGCGGGAGGTGTGGCCTTGACCTGTGTGGTGCATCGGTTGGCCTGGTCCACCGTGCGGTGTTACTCGGTGATGGCACACGAGGCGGGCCACGCCCTGGCCGCGCTCCTGTGCGGGCACCGTGTCGTCGCAGTCCGCTTGGAGGTCAACAACTCCGGTACCACCCGGCATCGAGGAAACGGCGGCCGTCTTCGTCGAGTTCTGATCTCGGCGGCGGGCTATCCGGCGCCTTCTTTGGTGGGAATCGGTGGCGCGGCGCTTCTCCGGGCGGGGTACGTTACGGCGACATTGTGGGGCGTGATCGCTCTGATGCTCTTGTTGTTGACGACGATTCGTAACGTGTTCGGCGTGGTGATCATTCTTCTCGCGTCCAGCGCGCTGGTGGCAGTGTCATGGCGTGGGCAGGCGGAAGTGCAGGCTTTCGCCGCGTACCTGGTCGTCTGGTTCCTGCTGATCGCCTCGGTACGGCACGTCGTAGAGTTGTTGCGACGGCATCTGAGAGGCAAATCCTCGTCCGACGCGGCTACGCTCGCGGCATCCACCTCGATACCGTGGCCGGTGTGGGTGGCAGCCTTCGGGCTGGTCTCGATCGCCATGGCCTGGCTGGGCGCCACCTGGCTGGTCGATGTCGGGGACATATTCGCAACCTCGACACAACCACCGTCCCTGTCCGAATGAGCGCCGATCCCACGAGCGCGACCACCTGGGTCCCGCGATCCAAACCGGCATCAACCACCGTGCCGCGGTTCGACTTGTCCCGCACGGGTTCGAAGGAACGGTGAAGCAGCCGCCTCTCGATCAGTGCCCTCGTCGAGGTGCCGTTACCGCAGTGGCTCTCGCTTACGTTGTCGCAAACACTCGACCCGAGCCCCCACCCTCCCCGCCGCTGTCGGACGGGTTTCCCGCCGAGCGATGCGCACGTCTCGGTGGTCGGTCGGTGCGATTCGCGAAGGTGCGCATCCGGCGGCTGCGGTGGCTGCTGATGATCCGTCCGGCCTCCGGCGCCGTCACCTCGGCGGACTCCTCGTCCGGCACCCGCTGGTGGCCACCCGTCCCAGCCGGTCCGGCGTTTGAGGACCCTCAGGGCGTGCCGGGCTCGATCGGCACGTTGGGGCACTGCGCGCCCAGCCGCCGGAGCGTGTCGAGCTCGGTCGGGTCGACCGCCAAGTCGTACTTGGTCTTCACGATCACCCAGTCCGTGAGGTACGTACAGCGCGCCCCCTCATACGGCGGCAGCCACGTGCTCGGGTCCTGATCGGCCTTGGAGCGGTTGTACTTCGCCGTCACGGCCACCAACGCCCGAGGCTGGTCGAGGTCGTTGGCATACGCCTCGCGCTGCTTCGAAGTCCACGCGGACGCGCCCGAGTCCCACGCCTCGGCCAACGGCACCATGTGGTCGATGTCCAGCCCGGCCGCGCCGTCGACGTAGGCATCTTCGTAGTAGGAATACCAACGGCCCCCGACAAGAGCGCACTTGGCGCCGATCTCGGGCGGAAGCACGGCCTCGTCGATCAGTACCTCCGCGCGCGTCGTGCAACCGTTCTTGTCCGCGTCGATCCAGTGCCGGAACGCGGCGCGGTCATAGCCGGAACGATCCTCCTCCGCGACCCGAAGATTGGCGATCGCGTCGTGCAGCGGAATGCGCGTGGCCGACGCCGTCGCCCCCGCGGCCGGCGCCGCCACAGCCGTGCTCGGCGTGAACAGCAGCGCGCCGATGCTCGTTGCCGCCACCACCAGGGAAGCCATCCGGCGCCCAGTGGTCATCGTCCTGGTCCTCGTCACCGTCATCTGAGTCATCGTCATCGTGTCGCCCCGGAGTCGTCGTGATCAGGTTCGCGGTCCTGTTGTAGCGACTGACGGGACGGGATCGGCGACGACGCGGATCGGGCCACTCGAAAGAGTGCAACCGGCAGGAGCGGATGGCCTGTTCGGTAGTGTCGCGCCGTCTCGTCGCCCGATGCGAACAAAGGATGAGCCGATGAACGACGGTGCCGGTTTCGCGGACACATCGCCGACCACCCTCGCCGACCTGCTCGGACGCGCGCAGGTGATGGACATCGGCATCCGGCCGCTGTGGGGCCCGATGCCGCGCGTCGCCGGCCCCGCGTTCACCGTGCGGTGTCCGCCGGGGGACAACCTCATGCTGCACGCGGCCATCCATCGCGCCGAGCCCGCCTCGATCGTCGTGGTCGAATCGGGCGATGTGGACTACGCCTTGGCCGGCGGCAACGTATGCGCCGTTGCGCGGCGGCGCGGGATCGCGGCATTCGTGGCCGACGGGGTGATCCGGGACCTGGCGGAGGTACGGGAGATGGGCTTCCCCGTCTTCGCCCGGGGCGTGATACCCATCCCGGGCACGAAGGCGGCCGTGACACCGCTCAACACCCGGGTGCGCTGCGGCGGCGTCGACGTCGACCCCGGCGACATCGTGGTCGCCGACGAGGAGGGCATCGTGGTCGTCCCGAGCGCACGCCGAGCGCAGGTACTCCACGACGCCCAACACAAATCGGCCAAGGAAGCCGCCGAAACCCCGACCGACTGGGAGACAGCCCACCGCGCTCGAATCGACGCCCTGCTCACGGCCAACCAGCCGACCGATTGACGGCTTGATGTTGGTTACCCCGGGTGACCTCGGCTCGGCCTTGGCGGCGGCGACAACCGAGCGGCCGCGGCTTTGACGCGCGCGACGAGGACAGCCCCGGTGCTCCCCCGTACGTTGTGCCGACCAGGCGCGAACGGAGAGTGGAGCCCAGGATGAGCGAACGGATCCCGTCGGAGATCACGCGGTCGGCGCCCGGGACGGGCGAGCGCACGCATGTGAAACCGGACGTGCAACAGGTGCTCTCGGGGCTTGCGGAGAGGCTGCGAAGCGGGTGGCCGGTGCCGGGGATCGCGATCAGCGTCGTCGATGGGACCGGCGAGTCGACGTTCGTCACCGCGGGGTTCGCGAACGCGGAGTCCGGGGCGCCGATCTCGCGTCGCACGCGCTTCGAGATCGGTTCCATCAGCAAGACCTTCACCGCCTTCCTGTTCGGCGTACTGGCGGACGAGGGGAAGGTGGACCTCGACGCGGCGGTCGCCGATTACCTGCCCTGGTTCGCGCCGAACGGCGGCTCGCGCGCGATTACCATCCGGCACCTTCTGCAGCACACCTCCGGCTTGGTGACCGGGGCCGACACGCTGCCCGATGCCGCCGCCCGCGGCTACGCGCTGCGCGATGCGAGGACCTGGGTCGAACCGGGTGAGCTGTTCCATTACTCCAACGAGGGCTACAACCTGCTGGGGTTGATCGTGGAGCAGGTGACGGGGCAATCGTTGGCGGACGCCATGACCGAACGGCTGCTGCGCCCCCTGGGCATGCGCGACTCGGCGGCGCGGATCACCCACGAGGACATCGCCGAACTCGCCACGGGGTACCGGTTCCTGCGCGACGACCGCCCGCCGCTGCCGTCGGCCCCCCTCGCGCCGGCCGGCTTCTTCGAGTATTCGTCGGCCGACGGGAACGTCCTGGCGACCGCTTCCGACCTGGGCCTGTTCGCCCGCATGTTGCTGGGCCGGGGCACCCTGGACGGCACCACGATCCTCGGGCCGGAGCGTTTTCGGCAGCTCCTCACGGTGCCTGCCGACACGGTCGGCCGCGGCTACGCGTGCGGCGTGGGCGTGGAAGTGATCGACGGCCGCACCTGGCTGACGCACGCCGGCGGGATGGTCGGATACCGCTCGTACCTCGCCGTGGACATCGACGGCGGGCACGGTGTCGCCGTGCTGACCAACGCACCCGGCGAGTGTCGCATCATCGACCGTTTCGCCCGCCATGTGCTCGCCGTCGTCCAGGGAGCCCCGGCGGACCCGGCACTGTTCGACCCGGAGCGGATCCCCGACGCCCGGCGCTACGTCGGGGTCCACGGAACGGCGCCGCGTCGGATCCGCGTCGAGTCCGCGGGGGACGACCGCCTCACGCTCACCTCGGAGGGGGTGACCGGCAAGCTGTACGACGCGGGGGACGGGCGGCTGGTGTGCGATCACCCGGAGTGGTCCGCCTACCACCACTCCCGGGACGGACG
The DNA here is from genome assembly GCF_053618075.1 of Embleya sp. NPDC055664. Lineage (NCBI taxonomy): Bacteria > Bacillati > Actinomycetota > Actinomycetes > Kitasatosporales > Streptomycetaceae > Embleya > Embleya sp. NPDC055664. The sequence continues at coordinate 56,482 of NZ_JBSHGZ010000004.1, read as the reverse complement.
CTGGCTCTACGGCCCCGAGTCACTGGGCCCCGACCCGGCTGCGCCGAGCGCCCCACCGCACGCACTCGTGGGTCGCTACCGGAGCTACACCCCCTGGTATCCGGCTTTCGACATCGTGCAGCGGGCGGGACGCCTGCACATGACCGCCGCGACCGGCGTGGAAGCGCCCTACGACGAACCGGAACTCGTCCCGCTCGACGCCGAGACGTTCCGCATCGGAGCCGACCCCCGGCTGCCGGAGCGCCTGACGGCCGGCCCCGCCCCGGACGGCGCGGTCCTCTGGGTCGACGTGGACGGATGCCGCTACACACGCTCGTTCCGGAACCAACCGAAGCCGTGAGCAGCGCTCGTCCGCACCACCCGTGATGGTTTGAACGCGCGGGTCGGGCATTGTGTGTGCCCATGGAAGAAACCGAGAGCCCGCATGAGCCCGAACCCCGGTCGGGGGCCGCCTTCATGGCGCTGTCGGAGGTGGCGTGGTGTTACCGGGTGGACGGGGTCGAGCCCGCGGATCTGCCGATGGTCGCCGCCGAGGCGTTGGCGGCCGGGTTGGAATCGCCGGCGCTGTGCGAGTTGGCCGGGCTGGGCCGGGGTGGCGATGTTCGTGATCTGCGGGACCTGTTCGAGCAGGCGCTCGCCGAGACGGGGATCGAACTGCCGACTCCCGACCTGGCCTGGCGTTACGCGCTACGGCGACTGGCGGCCAGGATTGTCGAAGAAGGTGTTCCCCTCGCCGAGGTGGCCGGCGGCAGTTGGTGGGACGTGGCGGCCGAGACGGAGGAGGAGCGGGAGTTCGTCTCGTTGATGCCGCAGTGTGCGTGTTGCGTGGAGTACGCCCTGGGGTTCGACGAAGAGCGCTGGACGAGCGAGGTACGGGCGGCGGCGATCGTGCTGAACTCGTCGCCTGTTCGGGTCGGCCCCGCGCGCTGATCCGTTCCGGTCGACCCGGTGCCCGGGTGCGATCAGGGCCGGGGCTCGCGGAGGTCCTCCCACGAGGGGTGATGGTGCATGGTGTCCCGGCCGCAGGGGCAGTAGAGGGCGGCTCGTCGGTCGAGGACGAAGACGATGCCGATCCAGTAGTGGCGGAGGGCGCGTAGGCACCACCGGTAGGGGAGGACTTCGTCGTCCGGGGCCAGGCCGGCCAGGTAGGTGCCGAGGTTGGCGCCGAGCGGTACGAGGTCTATCGGTTGCGGAAGCAGCGTGTGCCAGACGCCCCGGTCGGTGAGGGCGAGGCCGGTGTCGTCGTCGGTGACCACGCCGATCGTCATGGGGCGGTCGTTTGTGGATGGGTGTTCGTTCATGCGCCGGAAGGTTGCGGACGTGCCGTGTGCCCCGGCTACCTCCAGGTCCCCATCGTGGTGGGCGCCGACGGGTGAGACGTGCATGATCGCGTCGATCCGGCCCAGATACTCCGGGACTTCCTCGAACCAGCCGACCAGGTTTCGTTCGTCGTCGAACGCGCGGGGGACGGGCGTGCCGGGGGCGCTCCAGGCCAGGGTCGTGTGGCCGCCCGGGACGCTCGGGAGGAGGTGGACGTCGGCCAGGCGGAGGCATTTCAGGAAGGTACGAGCGGTCTCGAAGGTCTGAAGCAGCCCGACCACTCTTTCGGGTGACATCAAGTGGCTGCCGGTGGAACAGGGTTGGCTTTCGGACACGACAACTCCGTTTCGATGGAATCGAATCGAGCGGTGAGGAACGGCGGTTCAGCCCGGCGCGTCCGCTGAGCCGAACTCAGTGTGATGCGCGGCAAGTTCGCCCGAGATCACCGCCCGAACCCACTTGCCACCGCCACGAACGGGCCCCGACCCGAGCCCACATCCCATGGCCCAGACCAGAAACAACCCACGCCCGCAGCAGTCCCGGTCGTCGGCGGGAGGCTCAACCCCGAGCGCGAACGGCCCACCACCATCCACGACTTCGACCACGACACCCTGATCGCCCACCACGTACGAGATGGACCGAGCCCCACCGGCATGCCGCACGGCATTCCCCACCAACTCGGACGCCACGAGCCGCAACACATCAACGGCGTTGCCCTGATTGCATCCGGTGCTCCACTGGGCAACGAACTCCCTTGCCACAGAGGCTGCTTCTGGACCGGGAGGAAGATCGATCCGGCGCACTCCTGTGCACGGATTCGCGAATTGGGTCATTGCGCGCCGACTCCCCACTGTCAGTGGTGCCCAGGGCATCGCGATCTTGCTGCACTTGGTGATCTTTCAAGCACAGGCGGTGACTTGAAAGAGACTGCATGGGCCGCATCACATGAGTCAAGCCACATGCGTGAATTATTCAGAAGTCATGCGAACGAGTGGCGCCGCCGCTAGGCTCGCGCCGTCAGCGATGCTGCGCGGTTGCACAATGGGGTGGAAATCCTCGGATGGAAGGCGCTCGATGGCAGGCACGGGACCGGGCAATCTGAAGGCTCGACGAGAACTCGGGGCGCGACTCCGCAAGATCCGCGTGCGAATGGGACGCTCATCGGAGAGCGTGGGCAAGGCCATTGGCATCAGCCAGTCGACGCTCACGCGTACCGAAACCGGCGATCGAACCTGCACGGAACGAGAGTTCTATGCGCTGGTCGACTTCTTCGGGTTGGCCGGCGGTGAACGCGAGGCGCTTGAGCTGATGGCGATGTCCGTCTGGAACGCGGATCCACCGTGGTGGTCGCGCTTTGGCGACGTCATCTCGGCCAACTACGCCACGGTTCTGGAGTACGAGGACTGGGCCACCCTGCGCCAGGACTACCAACTTGCCGTCATGCCACCGCTTTTGCAGACCGAGGCGTATGCGCGAGAGGTCACCGCCGTTGGGTTCAACGATCTGAACCCCGATCAGGTAGACGACTTGGTCGAGGTGCGTACTTGTCGTCAGCGGCGTGTCTATGAAGACCCCTGCTTGGCTATAGAAGCCGTGATCACCCAAGCCGTACTCGAGTTCGAAGTCGGCGGTAGCACCGAGCACGACGCGCAACTTCGACACCTGCTGGAGATGACCGCGTTGCCCCACGTGGAGGTGCGGGTGATTCCTTTCGCGGCCGGAGCCGGAGGGACCCAGTCGAATCCCTTCCAGATCCTCTCCTACGGTGAAGGCGAGCCCTCCGTGGCATTCGGACAGGGCGTCGGCGGGAGCACGTTCATGGACGATCCCCGTGACGTGCGGCGGATCACTCGGCTCTTCAAGAACCTGGCCAGACACGCGCTGAGCCCGGAGGATAGCCGTGAACTGATTGCCACGATCAGAAAGAACTGACATGACCCTGCGTCACACTCGCCCTGAGGCCCGTCTCGCCTGGCGGAAGAGCTCGTACAGCCACAACGACGGCGACTGCGTCGAGACCGCGCCGGCCACAGCCGCCGTCGCTGTGCGGGACAGTAATAACCGCACTGTCGGCACTCTCGCTATCCCCCACGACGCGTGGACTTGCCTGGCGGAAGCTCTCAAAAGCTGACTGGCAGCTGGGCGCGAACGCCCTTTGTCCCCGATGCGCATCGGGGACAAAGGGCGTTCGCTGATGGGGAGTTGGGGTCAGATGCCCGTCAGGCGCCATAGGGACGTGGTTTCTGCGGCGCGGGCTGCGTGTAGTGGGGTTTTGGGGTCGCCTGCTCTTGGGTGTTGGGGCTTCGTGGTGGTTCTGTCCAGCACCTTGAGGCCGGCTGCCTTGATGGCGGTGGGGACCTCGTGGGGGGTTCTGAGGGCCAGGTGTTCGGCGAGGTCCGACAGGATCAGCCAGGCTTCGCCGTTCGGTGTGAGGTGGGAGGGCAGGTCGTTCAGGAAGGCTCGGAGCATGGTGCTGTTCGGGTCGTAGACGCCTTGTTCCACCGCGGATGTCGGGTGGGCGGGGATCCAGGGTGGGTTGCAGACGATCAGGTCGGCGCGGCCTTCCGGGAAGAGGCAGGGGCCGACTACTTCGATGCGGTCCGTGAGGTCGAGTCGGTGGATGTTTTCGCGGGCGCAGGACAGTGCTCGCGGATTGATGTCGGTGGCCACCACGTGGTCGACTCCTCGGTGGGCCAGGACCGCGGCGAGTACGCCCGTTCCCGTGCCGAGGTCGAATGCGGTACGGGCGGGGCCGCCGCCGGGGAGTGGTGCCTGTGCGACCAGGTCGACGTACTCGCCCCTGACGGGGGAGAAGACGCCGTAGTGCGGGTGGATCCGGGCGGCGAGCGCCGGAATCTCCACGCCCTTCTCGCGCCACTGCCGTGCCCCGATCACGCCCAGCAGTTCGGTGAGTGAGATCGCCGACAGGCCATGCGGTGGGCCGTATGCCTCGGTGCATGCGCGACGGACGTCGGGGGCTCTGCGTAGCGCCAGGGAGTGGTCGTCCTCCAGTAGTACGAGGAGTTTGCCCAGAACCCGGGCGCGGTGGCCTCGGGTGCGGCGGTGGAGATGGAAGGACTCGGCCGGGCTGCCACCCTCACCCGAACGGGGAGGCTTTCGGTCGAGACGGTGGTTCATCGCGCGCAGCAGTTGACGTGCATTGTGGTAGTCGCCGCGCCACAACATCGCCGTGCCTTCGCAGGCCAGGCGGTATGCGGTATCGGCTTTCATCCGGTCGTCCGCGACGACGACGCGTCGCGGAAGCGGTGCGGCGCTCTCGGAGTGCCAACGGGCGGATCGGACTGTGTCGGTTTCGGTCCAGTGGATCGTGGACACCACGTACTCCTCGTGATCGAACGTGCAGGGCACGAAGAGCACTTCGACGAGGAGCAGGAGAAAACGACGCGCGTGCTACGACGGCACAGGCGCGTGTATCGGGGCAGGCAGGGCTACCGCTCCCGCGTCGAAGCGCGAGAGGAGACGTCGCCGAGAACCATGCCTAGCGTCACGACCAGCCCTTTCAGGGACGTGGTGGAGAGATGACATGTGAGGCTCGCACAGTTCTCGGCGCACGGGCAACCCGGATTCGGCGACGGGGGCGGCGTGCGCCTCCCCCCGGATGACGCTCCGTTTCGTTACCAGGTCTTGCCGGCCTGCTCGTTCGTGGTGCGGTTGATGCGGTTGAAGAAGTTGGTCAGGGCGATCTCCAGGGTGATTGCACCCAGTTGTTCCTGGGTGAAGTGGCCGGCGGCGGCCTCCCAGATCTCGTCGGTGACGCCCGCCGCGCCGTCCTGGATCCGGGTGGCGGCCTCGGTCAACGCGAACGCCGCTCGTTCCTCGTCGGTGAAGAAGGGTGTCTCGCGCCAGACGGCCACGTGGTGCAGCCGCTCGTCCGACTCGCCGGCCTTCTTCGCCGCGTCGATCGAGGCGTAGACGCACGGGCTGCAGCTGTTGATCTGGCTGACCCGTAGGTGGATCAGCGCCAGCAGGCGCGGTTCGACGCCCCCGGCGTGGATCGCCTTGAAGAGGTGTTGGAAAGCGGTGGTCAGATCGGGGCTCGGCGCGCTCTTCAGCCGTGCTTCCATGGGTCCTGCTCCTTCATCGGTTACCTGCGCCCCTTCGGGCCCGTCATCACCCATGACGGAGCGGATTCGAGGAAGGTAACAACATGTCCGGCACCAACCCCGACCCCGGGCCCGGCCCCGCGGACCCGATGGTCGAGGCATTCGAATCCCAGCGCGACCGCCTGCGCGCGGTCGCGTATCGCATGCTCGGGTCGCACTCCGACGCGGAGGACGTGGTCCAGGAAGCCTGGCTGCGGCTGTCCCGCCAGGACCCGGCGAGCATCCACAACCTCGGCGGCTGGCTGACCACCGTGGTCGGCCGGATCAGCCTGGACGTGCTGCGCTCGCGGCAGGCCCGCCCGGAGGCGTCCTACGACGAGCAGTTGTCGGAGTTCGTCGTGACGATCGACGACGGCCGCGCGCCGGAGGAGGAGGCGGTGCTCGCCGATTCGGTCGGGCTCGCGCTCCTGGTCGTGCTCGAATCGCTCCGGCCGAGCGAACGGCTCGCGTTCGTGCTGCACGACCTGTTCGCGGTGCCGTTCGACGAGATCGGCCGGATCCTCGGCAAGTCCGCCGACGCCACCAAGATGCTGGCCAGCCGGGCGCGCAGGAAGGTACAGGAGACCGAACGGCCGGCGAACGGCGTCCGGGAGCAGCGCGAGGTGGTCCACGCGTTTTTGGCGGCGGCTCGCCACGGCGCCTTCGAGGAGTTGTTGCGAGTGCTCGACCCCGAGGTGCGGTTGGTCGTCGACACCCCCGGCGGTACGGTCGTCACCCTCGGCGCCACCAAGGTCGCGGCCGGTGCGCGACTGGCCGGGGACGGGGTCGCGTTGGGGCGACCGGCGTTCGTCAACGGCCTCCCTGGGGTCGTTTCCTGGAGCGAGGACGGCTCTCCGCTCTCGGTCCTCGCGTTCACCGTCGTCGACGGCCGCATCACCGAGATCAGGGCCGTGGTCGACCCGGCGAAGCTGGCCCTGATGGATCTGCCGGATCCGAGGTGAGCCAGGGGCGTGCGACGGAGGTCGGGAATGCCGCGACATACACTCGCGGTGAGGGCGAAGCGCCGGACCGCGATTCCGGCACCGGTGTGGGGGAGGGGTCGGGATGTTCGGTTCGAGGAAGAAGACGAACCTCAACGATTTGATGGCGCAGCTCAGGCCCGACCTGAGTCGGGAATCGCTCGGCGTCGGGCCCGACTTCCCGGGAGTCGCCCCGAACCCGATCCTGAGCGGTGACGCACGCAAGCGCAATGCGGAACTGCGTACGGGGACGCTTGCGCTCGGCGTTCTCGTCGACTGGCGGGAGGTCAACAGCAATCCGCGTGTGGTCCTGATGTTCGACGTGGAGACCGTCGACGGCATCTCGTTCCGCGGTATCGCCGACGAAGCCCTCACGATCACCGAACTCACCCGACTCGCCCCGGGACAGACGTTGCCCGTGCGCTACCGGCCGGCCGTCATGGACCACTACGTCTGCCTTGCCCGGGACGCGGATCCCGCCCACGTGCAGCGGCTCTCCGACGAGATCGCGAGCCGCAAGCGGGCCTGACCCGGAAGCCCTTGGCCGGACCCTGCGGTCCGTAAGGGCGTCCGTCAGCTCGGGTTCGGGCCCGCCGTGCGGAACGGGCGGAAAAATGTACGCAGTTCCTCGGCGTACAGCTCGGGTTCCTCGAACGCCGCGAAGTGGCCGCCGCGTTCGGCGTCGGTCAAGCGCACGACGTTCGCGGTGCGCTCCATCCAGGCGCGCGGTGGGCGGATCAGGTCGCCGGGGAACAGCGTGAAGCCGGACGGGACTTCGACTCGGCGGGCGAGTTGCGCGGGCGGGATCGAGCCGTTGGCGTGATACATCCGCATCGACGAGCCGATCGTCTCGGTGAGCCAGTAGATGGTGATGTTGGTCAGGATCTCGTCCTTGGTGAAGCTGTGCTCGATGTCGCCGTCGCAGTCGCTCCAGGCGCGCAACTTCTCGACGATCCAGGCGGCGAGACCGGCCGGCGAGTCGGTGAGCCCGACGGCGGCGGTCTGCGGCTTCGTCCGATGCATCGCGGCGTAGCCGCCCTCGGCCGCGCCCCAGGCGGCGACCTCCCGGAACCACTCGCGCTCCTCGGGCGTGAACTCGGCGAGGTCGCCGGAGACCACGGGTACACCGGCGTCGGTGCGGTGCACGGCCACCACCCGGTCGGGGTGATCGAGGGCGAGGTAGCGGCTGACGTGGCTGCCGATGTCCCCACCCGCCGCGCCGAATCGGGCGTAGCCGAGCCCGTCCATCAACTCGGCCCACAGACCGGCGACGGCGATGGAGTCGAGGGGCGGACCGGTCGGGCGATCCGAATACCCGTAGCCCGGCATGTCGGGTACGACGACGTCGAACGCGTCGGCCGGATCACCGCCGTGCGCGCCGGGATCGGTCAGCAGCGAAATCACCTTGGAGTAGCGCCAGAACGAATCCGGCCACCCGTGCCCGAGCACCAACGGCAACACGGGCCCGGTCGGCGCGACGGCCCGGGCATGCACGTAGTGGATCCCGAGCCCTCCGACCGTCGCCCGAAAGCGCGGCAGCCGATTGAGCGCGGCCTCCTGCGCGCCCCAGTCGAACCCGTCCGCCCAATAGCCCACCAACTCCCGGAGATACCCGAGATCGACCCCGAGCCCCCACCCGACCTCCTCCGGCGCATCCGGCCACCGCGTGGCCCGCAACCGCGCCCGAAGGTCGGCGAGCACGGCGGGATCGGTGCGCCCGATGAACTGCTGTGGCTGGAACACCTTTTCGTCCGACATAGGACGCATGCTAACTCCGCGACGATCACACCCCGGACCGCACACGCACCCACGCCCTCACGGCCCGGATGGTCGCGATCACGTCACCGCCTATGTGCGGAAGCGGGTCCACAGGTTGGGGTATCGGCCGGCCAGGGCATCGTCGAATTCCAGGTTGATCGCCGTGCCGACCGGGTCCACCGGTTGGGGTGGGAGGCCCACCGGGGGCATGGGGGCGCCGGTCATCTGTTCGTACGCCTCGTCGGCGGCGTAGCCCAGATCCTCGCCGTCGCCGTCGATGTCCGGGTCGAAGGTGTCGAGGAGGTCGGCCAGGTCGTCGGGGTCGCGGAGGGCGCCCTCGAAGACGTCCCTGCCCTGGCCGATCAGCCAGCAGCGGAACGCGTCGAAGACGTCGTCGCTCGCGCCTTCGAGCAGGACCGCCGCCGCGCCCCACAGGTCCCAGCGGTACGCGCGGGTGTAGCGCGCCTCGAAGTGTTTGGCGAAGTCGCAGACGGAGTCGGGATCGAGCTGCGTCAGGCGCTCCACCAGCAGGTCGGCCTGCTCCTCGGGGTCGCCCTCGGCCGCCTCGCGCGTGGCGTCAATGAGTTCCCAGAACTCGCTCTCGTCCATCACGGTCGGATCATCGCATGCGCGGGGCCGAACGCCCGGGAGGACATGAAGGGCAATTCGGTCCGCCCGCCCGGGCCCGATCTCGGGCTCAACCGTCGGCGCGCGAGGCGGCTCCGTCCAGGATCACCGCGACGGTACGCCGGGCGAAATCCGGCTCGACCGGGACCTGGCGGAAGACCACCCGAAGCCAGGCGGCGCCGGCCAGCAGGTCCATCAGCAACATCGGGTCCGCGTCGGCGGCGAGTTCGCCCCGGGCGACGGCGCGCTCGAAGACGGGACGTTCGCGCGCCAGGCGGCCGGCGAAGAAGGTGCCGGCGTGTTCGGCGAGTTCGGCGCTGTGGGTGACCGCGCCCAGGGCGGCGACGGCGATGTCGGCCGTCGGCGGGGTGGTGAGCAGGGACACCATGCCGTCCAACAGTGCCTCCAGGTCGCCCCGGAGGCTGCCGGTGTCGGGCATGGGGAAGTCCAGGCGCCGGGCACCGGTGAGCGCGGCGCCGAGGAGGGCCCCCTTCGACGGCCACCAGCGGTAGATCGTGGTCTTGTTCACCCCGGACCGCTCGGCGACTCCCTCGATGGTCAGGCCCTCGTAGCCCTTGTCGGCGAGGAGGTCGAGGGTGGCGTCGAAGATCGCCTGGGCCTTGCGCGGACCGCCGCTGCCGGAGCCCGTGGCGCTGCCGCCGCCGGCGATGGGTTCCGCCGGGTGTCGTTCGTCGTTCATGCCGGGAGACTAACAGCTCGAATGCAACGCTACGTTGCGTTGTGTTTTGCTGCTAGCGTGACGCCCATGAAGCCTGGGAAGCACCACCCCGAACCCACGCCCGAATCCGCTCCCGAACCGGCGGCGTCGACCGCGCGCGTCTGGGAGATCGAGGAATCGCTGACCGTCCCGCTCGGGCCGGAGGCCGTGTACCCGATCGTGGCCGACGTCCGGCGGATGAAGGACTGGAGCCCGGAGGTTTTCGCCGTTCGGCCCCGCGGGCGCAGCTTCGTCGGCTTCAACCGGCGGGGCCCGTGGGTCTGGTTCACCGTCTGCCGGATCGTGATCGCCGACCCGGGCCGGGAGTTCGCGTTCGACGTCACCTCCTTCGGCCTGCCCATCGCCCGCTGGGGCTACCGGCTCGCCCCGGCGGAGGAGGGGGCGGCGACGCTGGTCACCGAATACTGGATCGACCGCCGCCGCGACGGATGGCGCCGCCGGATCGCCGAGATACTCGGACTGGTCTTCACCGGCACCCCGGCCGCGCGGCGCGCCGAGCGCAACCGCGCGGGCATGCGCACGACGCTGCTCCGTCTCCGGGCCGCGTGCGGCGGCGCCCCCTGACGTCGAGGGCTACCGCGCCCCGCCCGCCCCGTACAATCGCCGGATCCGCGCGGGGTCCGCCGGCGCCTCACCCGACAGCGTGAGGAAGTGCTCGACCTGCCACGCGCGCGTCCGCTCCGCCTGCCGAACGGTCGGCGTCACCCACGGCGGGTAGACCCGAAAACCCCGCTTGCCCCCGACTCCGCCCACGGACAGGATGCCGCGTTCCGCCAACACCGCCGTCGGAAACACGAACTGCCCGACGTGTTCGCCCTGCCGGCAACCGATCACCACCAGGTCGATCGCGTCCTCGACCGCCGACGGCTCGATCGGCCCGGCGGCCGACCGCCGCCACAGGGTGACGAACAGGCCGACCTTGGTCGGCGTGGTCCTCGCGCTCCGAAAGCGGATTCGGGCACCGGCCACGGTGAGCGTGTACGCCCCGTATTCGGCGCTCTCCGGTTCGGCGACCGGCCGGCTGCACCCGAACCCGATCGGGTCGTAGACCATCTCCTTGGCGGCCGTCAGATCGGCGGGCAGGGACGACGACCCGTCGCCCGGCCAGGGCTCGACCCCCGGATCGGACCCGGCCGAAAGATCAGGGTTCGTAACCATTCGGGCATCCTGCCGGCACGCACCGACATCCCGGGCGCCGACCCCGGGCACCGACCCCGAACGGTGTGATGCCCGGTGACCCAAACCTCGGGCCACCGGGCATCACAATCGGGACAGCGGTCGTACGGACTACCTACGTGCTATCTGGCCTCGGTGCGCGTCCTCAGCACGGTCCGAGGTCGAGCCACACTCCCCATTGCCCGGTGGTTCCGGGGGTCTCGCCCTGGGTCCACCACTTGGCGCGGTAGGTGTGCCCCTGGTACGAGACCGTGTTGCCGCCCACGTAGACGGTGTTGGCGTCCCAGGCGGGCGCGGAGCAGTTGCCCGGACCGCCGTCGCCGACCGTCAGCGTGTACGTGGTCGAGTGCACGACCGAGCCCGTGCCCGTGATGGTGATCGGGTACGTGCCGGCCGCGGTGCCCGCCGAGACGGTGATCGTCGCGGTCGAGGAGGTGCCGCTCTGGACCGACGGCGGGCTGAAGCTCACGCTGATGCCCGACGGCGCGTTCGAGCCGAGCGTCACCGTCTGCGCCGTACCACTGGAGGTGGTGGTGTTCACCGTCGTGGAGACGGTGGCACCGGGCTGCGCGTTGCCGGAGGACGGAACGGCCGAGATGGTGAAGTCGTTGGTGGGCGTGGTGCCGCCGACCGCGGTCTTCCAGATCGTGTACGCGACACCGTCCGCGCTGCGGTTGAGCACCGTGGCGCTGATGTTGGAGGAGGTGTCACACGAGGAGTGGTAGCAGGAGTCGTAGGACTGGTTGGCCTGCCCGCCCCACTTCGTCGCCTGTGCCGAGGTCTTGCGCGCGTCGGCACCGGCCGCGTAGCCCGACGTCGGGATGCCGGCCTGCTGGAAGGAGTAGTCGTCGGAGCGTCCCTGGCCCTCGACGTTCTCCTCCGGGCGCAGGTTCAGCGAGTCCCAGTACGCCTTCATCGGCGCGGAGGTGGCGGAGTTGATGTTGTTGATGAAGTAGCCGCCGTTGGGCGAGCCGACCATGTCGAAGTTGTAGTAGCCCTTGATCGCCGCGCGCTGCGTGGAGCCGAGCTGGCTGACGTAGAACTGCGAGCCCTGGAGGCCCTGTTCCTCGCCGGCCCACCAGCCGAACCGCACGTGCTTGGTCAGGCTGGGGTTGGCCTGGGCGAGCGCGAGCGCGTTCTCCAGGAGGGTGGCGGAGCCCGAACCGTTGTCGTTGATGCCGGGACCGGCACCGACGCTGTCCAGGTGGGCGCCGAACATGACGACCGAGTCGGCGGGGCCGCCGGGCCAGTCGGCGATCAGGTTGTTGGAGCGGTAGGTGCAGGAGGTGCAGGTCTGCTCGCTGACCTGGTAGCCGGCCGCCTGGAGCTTACCCTTCACGTACGCCACCGACGCGGTGTAACCGGCGCTGCCCGCACGGCGGTTGCCGCCGTTCTGGTTCGCGATCTGGTTGAGCTGCGTCAGGTGCGACTGCACGTTCGCGACGTTGATGTCCGGCGGGTCGCTCGGGTTGCCCGGCCCGCTGCCGACGGTCAACGTGTACTGCGCGGTGTGCGAGGTGGAACCCGTGCCCGTGATGGTGACCGAGCTGGTGCCCGCGCTCGCCGACGCGCTCGCCGACAGGGTCAGCACGGAGGACTGGTTCGTGCCGATGGTCGCCGGGTTGAACGACGCGGTGACGCCGGCCGGGAGGGGGCCGGTGGTCAGGGTGACGTTCTGCGCCGGACCCGAGACCAGCGTGGCGGTCACGGTGGTGGTCGTGGTGCCACCGGGCGTCACACTGCCGCTGGTCGGGCTGACCGCGAGGCTGAAGTCCGAACCCGGGTCGACGTTGCAGACCGGGTCGCCGGTCTGGGCCGGCACGCTGATCGCGTCCCACGCCGCCTTGGTCTTCTTGAACAGGTCACACGTCGGGTCGATGGTCTTGGCCGCGGTGAGCGTCGCGGTCCGGTAGCGCTTGTAGGTCATGCCGCTGGTCTTGAGCAGCATGCCGCCGTAGAAGACCTTGCCGGCCTTCTGGATGCCCACGCCCGAGAGGGTGGTGTTGTTGCAGGTCGGGCTGGTCGGCTTGCCGCCGCCCGGGTTGGTGCCCTCGGCGAGCAGGTAGAACCAGTGGTTGAGCGGTCCGGCCGCCGCGTGCTCCTCGGTGTTGGGAATCGAGGAGCTGTAGCAGTCGGGGTCGCCGTTGGTGGACGGCTTGTACATGTAGCGGATCGGGCCCTGGCCCACCAGGTTCACGCTCTCGCCGACCGTGTAGTCGGGAGCGTCGTACGGCGAGGGCTCGTTCGCGTAAGCCTCGGTCAGCGCACCCATGATGTCGCCGGTGGCCTCGCCGAGTCCGGCTTCACCGCTGGTGCTACCGGGGGTGAACTGGTCTATGCCGTGGCCGAATTCGTGGCCGACGACGTCCATCGAGCCGATCCACTGGTTGCTCTGGTTGTGGCCGATGGAGATGGAGGAGCCGTCCCAGTAGGCGTTGACGTCGTTCAGGCCGACCTTGACCGGCCAGCTGCCGCCGTTGCCGTTGTGCCCGTTGCGACCGAGCCAGTCGCGGAGCATGTTCCATTCCTTCTGCGCCGCCCAGAAGACGTCGGCGCAGCCGGTTTCCTTGCTCGACGCCTGGCCGTTGCCCCACGAGTCGGTGGACTTCGAGAAGACCTGGCCGGAACTGTAGTCGGAACAGGTCAGACCGGGGCGGTTCGGGTCGCGCAGGGAGTAGGTGCCACCGGAGTTGGTGGTGTCGATGCTCAGCGGACTCGGGCCGTTCCACTGGCTGTTCGCGCTGCCGGCCTTGACCTCGTCGGTCGTGCCCAGCACCGCGCCGGTGGTCGCGTCGACGAACACGTGCAGCCGGCTGGGCGCGGTCGCGGTACGACCCGCCACCACCGTCTCCCAGGCCAGCGCGCTCTTGTCGTCCTTGACCCGCACGACGAGGCGGTGCGATTCGACCTTGTCCACGACGGGGAGTTGGGCCCGGGACGTGGCCTCGGCGGCACTGGCCGCCACCGTCGGTTGGGTGATCACGGAGATGCGCGCATCGGTCGATGCCTGGGTCGCGTGGACTCGGCCCTTGCCGTCGGCCATGACCACCGCGTCGCCGCCGACGACCGGCAGGCCGCGGTAGGTGCGCTGGTACGCGACCGAGTACAGGTCGTTGATCCACGGCGTGACGACCTGGCGTTCGTATTGCTCGTCGGGGCCCTTGGCGAGGGCGTCCAGGCCGCTTGCGGCCGCCCGGTCGGCGGCGGATACCGCGAGTGCCTGCGGGTTTGCGGGGGGAGGGGACGGGTCGGCGACGGCCGGTGCTCCGGCCGCGCCGATCGCCAAGCCGGCGAGCATGGCCAGGACGGTCCCGGCCGTGGTCGTTCTGCGATTCATCGAGGCTCCTTGGGAGGGGACATGCCTCGACCACGTCGCCGGCTTGCGCCGCGTACGCCTCGTGAGCGACGCGGGCGACCGTGCAGGCCGGGTTCGTGCCCGAGCGAGCGAAACACTCACACGGGTGTGGGGACTTGGTGAAGTGATCGGCAACGGCCGGCAAATTCCGGCAAACGCCAAGCAGACCCCGGGAGTGGCGGGAGTGCCTGGTCGCCCGGTCGGGCGGCGGTGCGATGCCCCGACGAGTGCGCCGACGACCGTTCAGTGACCCGGCATCTGCTCCAAGAGGTCGCGCACCTCCGGCAGATCGCTCCAATGTTGGGTCAGACGTCGGCGCAGGCCCAGTAGTTCCCGATTTGTGGTCGCGGTGCCCAGACCGGCGGCCTCGTGGATGACCGGAGCCGCAGTGGTCACCGCCGCGTCGGGTCGGCCGGCGCAGGCGAGCGCGTCGGCCAGCCGTACGGTCAGCAACACCCGGGCGGGGCGCAGCGGAACGGGCAGCAGGTCCAACGCGGCCTCCACCGACTGCACCGCCGACCGGGCCGAGGCGAGATCGCCGGTACGCGCGGCCAGATCGCGCAGCGCGCCGCCGACGGTGGCCTCCATGCGGAGCCGGCCGGCCAGTCCGGTCAGCCACGGTGCCTCGGCGCGGTCGCGTTCGTCGAACCGGTTGATCTGCCGATGCGCGGTGGCGATCTCCTGGCGACACTCGCCGATGTTGCCGCCGAGCGCGTGGCCGCGGGCCTGGTAGAGCTTGGCGAGCGTGGTGATCCAGGCCCGGCCGGTGTCCACGGCCTCCAGTGCGCGGGCGTAGGCCAGTGCGGCCGTCGCGTCGCCGTCGAGGCGGGCCAGCGAGCACACGTCGCCGAGCAGCGAGGCGCGGGCGCCCGGACTCTCGCAGACGTCCGCCCAGTTGAGGCCGCGGTCGTACCAGGCCATGCCGATCACGCTCTGGCCCTGCTGCATCCGGAAACGTCCGGCGAGTTGGGCGTAGTCGGCGGCCAGGCGCAGCTGCGCGTGCGGCGAACGGCCTTGCGCGTTCAGGGATTCGGCCCAGCTGACGATGCGGCGCAGCACGTACTCGACGGAGCCGACCAGGCCGGTGGTGGTGCCGCCGTGCAGGCCGGCCTGGGTGTAGCCGCCGAGCAGGGCGGTGAGTACGTGGACCACGTCGGGGTCGACGCCGGTCGGGTTGTTGCCGTCGATGCCGGCGAGGATGGTGAGCGCGTCGGCGTACGGCGGGACCTCGCACTCGTGGCAGCCGTCCTTGCCGTGCAGCGGGCAGGGCAGGCCGTGATAGGGCAGCCGCTCGGGCCAGAACCGGTCGGCCAGGGGGGCGAGTCCGGCCGGCGCCTCGCCGCCGGGTATCACCGAGAAGTGCGTGCGGTGCAGCACGGGCGGCGGGATGGCGCGGCTGGTCAGGAGGGCGGACAGGTCGCCGCCGGTGTCGAGGAGGTCGTCGAGCCGGCGCGGCAGACCGGCCGGCGGCTCGCGCAGGCCCGCCTCCAGCTTGCTGATCAGGCTGTGGTGATAGCCGACGCGCAGCCCGAGTTGCTGCTGGGTCATTCCGGCGAGGCGGCGCCGGGTCCGCAGCGTGCGGCCGAACTCCGCCCACAACGGTGTGGACGCGACCTTTAGAGGTGTGGACGCGACCTGTGTGGTGACGGGTGCGTTCGGGAGCCTGTTCACGTTCGTCCTCCCCGAGGTAACTCCGGATGGTCGACGGTTGGTCACTGCCCGGAGCAGGGTGACAGACGAGAGTGCGAGTTGTCTCCGATGGAACGAGGCATTCCGCTTTTGGCGTGTGGTGGGGGTGGGATTGGGCGGGGGGTGGGTGGCACGGGACGCGGTGTGACATATCACCCCGGGTTGGCGGGGGCGGCCTTGGGAGCCGGCCGGGCCGTTCGGGCTCGGGTGTTGCTTCGGCGGGGTGGGGGTTGGGCCGGAATGGGGCTTGTGGTTGGTGGGGTGATCAGGCCGTGGGCGTGGCTTTCGGGGGGAGGTTCGACAGGAGGCCGTCCCTTGCGCCTGGGCCCGGGGTTGCCTTCAGGGTTTCGGGGGTCAGGGGTTCCCGGCAGGCGGAGCAGATGTGGACCGCGGTTGTGGGGTGGCCGCACGGGGTGTGGGTGACGATCACCGGGGGGCCGTCGGGGGCGGCCCACTGGTCGCCCCACTGGCGCATGGCGTTGAGTACCGGCCACAGGGCGCGGCCCTTGTCGGTCAGGCGGTAGTCGTAGCGGACCGGCTTGTCCTGGTAGGCCACGCGTTCGAGGATGCCGTGCTCGATCAGGTGCTCCAGGCGCTGGGTGAGCACGTTGCGCGAGATGCCGAGCCGGTCGTGGAAGTCGTCGAAGCGGGTCACGCCGAAGAAGGCGTCCCGCACGATCAGCATCGTCCACCACTCGCCGCCCACCTCGAGGAACTGGGCGACCGAGCAGTGCATCTCCTGGAAGCTCTTGCGGCGCATGGCGTCAGTGTAATGGGTGGGTTGCATGATTGTACTTAGTAAGTTGCTTTATAGAACTCGCCCGTTCTAGGTTGGCCGAGTTGCTTCATAGGACTTACTCGCTCGGTGACCCGGGAGGGCTCTCGTTATGGCCGGTAATGGTTCGGATCGACCGCCGCGTGCGTTCGCGGCGGTGTTGGTCTGTGCGGGCGTGGTGCTCGTCAACCTGGACCTGTTCATCGTCAACGTCGCGATGCCCTCGCTGGCGGAGACGTGGTCGGGCTCCTCGCTCGCCGACCTGTCGTGGGTTCTGAACGCCTACACGGTCGTCTTTGCCGCCCTCCTCGTGCCGGCCGGGCGGTTGTCCGATCGGATCGGGCACCGGCGTGCGTTCCTGGCCGGCGTCGCGGTCTTCACCCTGGCCTCCGCGCTGTGCGCCGCCGCGCCGGAGTTGGCGGTCCTGGTGATCGCCCGACTCGGCCAGGCGGTCGGCGCCGCGCTGTTGATGCCGGCGTCGCTGGGGTTGTTGCTCACGTCATACCCGCCCGAACGTCGCGGTACGGTGATCCGCGCCTGGGCCGCGATCGGTGGAATCGCCGCCGCGGTGGGCCCGGTGCTGGGTGGCCTGTTGCTCGAACCCGGTTGGCGTTGGGTCTTCGTGGTCAACCTGCCGATCGGCGTGCTGACGCTGGTATTCGGCGCGCGCCGACTGCCCGATCCCGCGCCGACCGATCGTGGGCCGCTGCCGGACCTGGTGGGGGCCGTGCTGCTGACCGCCGCGATCGGCGCGTTGTCGCTGGGCGTGGTGCGGGCGCCGGACTGGGGTTGGTGGTCCGGCCGTACAGTCGGCGTGTGGGTGGCCACCCTGGTGCTGGTGGCCGGATTCCTGGTGCGCAACGGGCGGCATCCGCGTCCGGTGGTCGAGGGCGCGCTGGTGCGGAATCGGGTCTATGCGGTTTCGGGGGTGGCGAACGTCCTGTTCGGTGTCGCGTTCGCCGGGATGTTGATCTCCGCCACGATGTGGATGCAGACCGTGTGGGGGTGGAGTGCGCTGCGGACCGGCCTCGGGACCGTTCCCGGGCCGCTGTGCGTGCCGTTCGTGACGGTTTTGGCCGGGCGGTACGCGGCTCGGGTCGGACCGGGGCCGCTGGTCGTGCTGGGCGGGATCTCGTTCAGTGCGGGTTTGGGTTGGTGGATTGTCCGACTCGAACCGCACGCGCACTACGCGAGCGACTTCCTGCCCGGTTCGATCCTGAGCGGCATCGGCGTCGGGCTGGTCCTGCCGACCCTGATCGCCACCGCGACCGGTGCGCTGACCCCGGATCGTTTTGCCACCGGCTCGGGGGTGATCACGATGCTGCGGCAGGTCGGTGCGGTGCTCGGGGTCGCGGTGTTCGTCGCGGCGGTCGGCACGGAGGCCACACTCGACGGCTACGACCGGGCCTGGTACATCCTCGGCGGCGCGACGCTGCTCACCGCGCTGGCCGCCCTGTTCCTGCCGAGGGCGGGGCGCGGGGCGGGCGCGGCAACGGGGGTGGCGGTCGAACGGGGCTCGGGAGCGGCGGCTTCGGCGGCTTCGACGACGGTGACCTGACGAGCGGGGGCCCGGGGTGGGGCCTGTGTCCCGTTGGGTTCTCGTCTGTTGTGGTCAGGTTTCCTTTGTTGCCTTGGCGGCCTTGGCGGCGCGTTTGGCTTCCTGTTTGTGGGCGCGGACCTTGGCCAGGGAGTCGGGGCCGGTGATGTCGGCCACCGAGCGGTAGGAGCCGACCTCTCCGTAGGCGCCGGCGGCTTCGCGCCAGCCCTTGGGGGTTACGCCGTATTGCTTGCCGAGCAGGGCCAGGAAGATCTGTGCCTTCTGCTTTCCGAAACCGGGCAGTTCCTGGAGCCGCTTCAGCAGTTCGGCGCCGGTCTTCGCGTCGGCCCAGACCGCGCTCGCGTCGCCGTCGTAGTGCTCGACCAGATACTGGCACAGCTGCTGGACGCGGTGGGCCATCGAGCCGGGATAGCGGTGTACGGCGGGCTTCTCGACGAAGAGCGCGGTGAAGGCGTCCGGGTCGTAGGCGGCGATCTCGTGCGCGTCCAGGTCGGTGGCGCCCAGGCGTTGGGTGATCGTGTAGGGGCCGGTGAAGGCCCACTCCATCGGGATCTGCTGGTCCAGCAACATGCCGGTCAGCGCCGCCAACGCACTGCGTCCCAACAACTCGTCGGCCTCGTCCTGCTGGGCGAGGTGCACTGTCGTGTTCATCCCCCGATGATCCCCCGACCGGCCCCGGCCCCGCACCCGGACTCGCCGGGTGAACTCGCGATCAGCCGCCGGCCGGCCCCGGCGCCGTCGGCGGCGGTACGGCTCTGGGGTGGTGGCGGATGCCTTCGGGCGGTTGGGTTAGGGGTGGGGTGGGGGTTGGGTGAGGAGTTGGAGGGAGCGTTCGCGCATTTCGATTTTGCGGATTTTGCCGGTTACCGTCATGGGGAACGCGTCGACCAGGTGGACGTAGCGCGGGATTTTGTAGTGGGCCAACCGGCCCGTGCAGAATTCGCGGAGGGCGTCGGCGGTCAACTCCGGGGCGCCGGGGCGGAGTTTGATCCAGGCCATCAGCTCCTCGCCGTAGCGGGCGTCCGGGACGCCGACGACCTGGACGTCCTCGATGTCCGGGTGCGCGTAGAGGAACTCCTCGATCTCGCGCGGGTATACGTTTTCGCCGCCGCGGATCACCATGTCCTTGATCCGGCCGACGATGGAGACGTAGCCGTCCGCGTCCATCGTCGCCAGGTCGCCGGTGTGCATCCAGCCGTCGGCGTCGATCACCTCGGCGGTGCGCTCGGGGTCGCGCCAGTAGCCGAGCATCACCGAGTAGCCGCGCGTGCAGAATTCGCCGGGGGAGCCCTCGGGGACGGTCGCGCCCGTGGTCGGGTCGACCACCTTGATCTCCAGGTGCGGGTGGACCCGGCCGACCGTACCGACCCGGCGCTCCAGCGAGTCGTCGCGGCGGGTCTGGGTGGACACCGGCGAGGTCTCGGTCATCCCGTAGCAGATGGTCACCTCGGTCATGCCCATCCGGTCGATCACCCGCTTCATCACCTCCACCGGACACGGTGAACCGGCCATCACGCCGGTGCGCAGCGAGGACAGGTCGTACTTGCCCGCCTCGAAGTCGGGCAGGGCGAGTTCGGCGATGAACATGGTCGGCACGCCGTACAGGACCGTGCAGCGCTCCTCGTGTACGGCACGCAGCGTGGCGGCCGGGTCGAACAGCGCGGCCGGGATCACCATGCACGCGCCGTGGCTGGTCGCGCCGAGATTGCCCATCACCATGCCGAAGCAGTGGTAGAAGGGCACCGGCAGGCACACCCGGTCGGCGGCGGTCCAGCCCTGGATCTCGGCGACCAGGAAGCCGTTGCCGAGGATGTTGCGGTGGGAGAGGGTGGCGCCCTTCGGGAACCCGGTGGTGCCGGAGGTGTACTGGATGTTGATCGGATCCTCGGGCCGCAGCGTGGCCTCGCGGGCGCGCAACCGGTCGAGCGAGACGTCGGCGCCCTCGGCGAGCAGGGCCGGCCAGTCCGGGGTGTCGATGTGCACGACACGTTCCAGGTCGGGGCAGGTCGGGCGGACCTCGGCGACCATCGCGGGGTAGTCGCTGGTCTTCACGCGCGAGGCGGCGATCAGGAGCCTGGTGCCGGATTGGGCGAGGGCGTATTCGATCTCGTGCACCCGGTAGGCCGGGTTGAGGTTGACCAGGATCGCGCCGACGCGGGCGGCGGCGTACTGGACGAGGGTCCATTCGGCGCAGTTGGGCGACCAGATGCCGACGCGGTCGCCCGCCTCGATGCCGACGCCGATCAGGGCGCGGGCGAGGTTGTCGACGGCGGTGTCGAACTCCGCGTACGTCCAGCGCCGGTCGCTCGCGCATTCGACGAGCGCGTCGTGGTCCGGGTACGCGGCGGCGATCCGGGCCAGGTTGGCGCCGATGGTCTCGTGGGGGAGGGGCGGCGTGCGCTCTCCCTGGCGGGAGGACGGGGGGAATTCGGCCTGTGGCGGGGCGGGCACGGGGGTGGTCATCGCGGGTCACCTGCCTGGACGGGGTGGGTGGCGGGGCCGGGTTTTCGGTGTGGCGTGTCTGTGTGGTCGCGACGGTAGGTGGGGGCGGGCGGGGGCGGCGAGCGGAGTACCCCCGAATGGGGGTGATGCCGGGCGGGGCTCGGCAGTACGGTGCCCGGGCGCGGTGTGGGTGTGCCCTGGATGGGTACGACGCGAGCCTGAGTGTGGAGTGTGGGGAGGGGCCATGGGCGGACCGGCGGGCGCGGTCGAGGATCCGTTGGCGCGGGCCGTCGAGCGGTTTCGGGCGCGGACCGGGGTGGACGTGGCGTTCGCCGGGCCGTGTCCGAGTACGGCGGACCGGTTGGTGATCTCGTACCTGAGCGGCACCTCGACGCGCGTGTTGGCCGGGTTGACGGTGGTCGCCGGGAGCGGGGTCGGCGGCAAGGCGATCACGACGCGGCGGCCGGTGCGGGTGGTGGACTACGTCGCGGCGTCGGCGATCAGCCACGAGTACGACCGGGCGGTGACGACGGAGGGGGTGCGGGCGGTGTTCGCGGTGCCCGTTCCCGTGCCGGGGCCCGGCGGTGGGCGGGGGGTGGTGGCGGCGGTGCTGTACGGGGCGTTGCGGCGGCCGTCGGACTTCGGGGACGGGATTTTGACCACGGCCTGTGACGCGGCGCGGGAGGCGGGGCACGAGATCGCCGTGGCGCGTGAGGTCGAGCAACGGATGGCGCGGGCGGCGGAGTTGCCGGGGTGGGCGGCGTTGGAGATCCGGCTGGCCCATGCGGATTTGCTGGCGCTGGCGGGGTCGGCTGCGGTCGACGATCCGGTGCTGGGGGAGCGGCTGCGGGCGGTGTGTGGGCGGTTGGCGCGGACGGCCGCGGCTGCGGCTGCCGCCGTCGGGGAGGGCGGGGGTGTTGCGCGGGTGGCGGGGCCACGGTTGACGGTGCGGGAGATGGATGTGTTGGCCCTGGTGGGGGTGGGGCGGACCAATGCGGAGGTGGCGCAGGCGTTGGGGGTGGGGGCGGAGACGGTGAAGAGTTACCTGCGGTCCGCGATGCGGAAGCTTGGGGCGCACAACCGGGTGGAGGCGGTCGTCGCCGCGCGCGCGGCGGGCCTGTTGCCGTAGCCCTTGCGGGTGGCGGGGGTCGTCGCCCGGTGCGTGTCGGCCCGAATCCGACGGAGGCCGGCCGCTCGCCCCGGCCGTCCTCAAACGCCGGACGGGCTGGATTGGTCGGGAGTCCCGTGCGTGGGTTGCGGTCGCGAGTGGGTGTGGCTTTGTCCCGGCGTTGGCTCGGGGTCAGGTTCCGGTCCCTTTCGGAGGTCGGACTGTAGCTGATCCTGTACGTCGGCAAGGCTTTCCCCCTCGATCAGACGCCTTTCGGCGGCCTCGTACAACCCGCGGACCCATTCGTGGGCGGCTTCGTCCTCCGCTTCGATCTCGGGGGTGCGCGCCCACCTGTACAGCGTCAGATGCATGTCTCGCGCCGGCGTGTTCTCGATCTCCTTGGTGAAGGCGTCGCGCCGGTCCTCGGGCAGGGCCGCGCGAATTCCGGCGATGGTGGCCGGCAGCACGACGAGCCGGTCCCCGACCGTGGTCCGGAAGTGCCGGCCGTCCGGCTCCGGTCCGTCGTCCCGGGGCTGGTGTGTGCCGTCGTTCATGTGGTCCTCTCCATGGCGAGGGTCGAATGCTCTCAGTGTTCTTGCCATTGCGGTGCGTGAGCAAGGGTGAGGGTGGTGCGAGTCCCGAAGCGGTGGTGGGGGGAATCGGGGGAGACGGTAGTTTTGGGGATGGTCCGGGGGACCTTTGGTGTTTGGTGTGTACCGGATTTGGTGCTCGGGGAGTTTGCCCCGATCGAGTACTCGTGGAGGGACGCCATGTCCTTGTTGACCGTGTGGCCTGAGGACGATGCCACCGAGGTGGTCGTGCGGACTTCGGAGCCGGGGGAGATCGCCCGGGAGTTGGAGCCGATCGGGGTTCGGTTCGAGCGGTGGACGGCCGATGTGGCGTTGCCCGATGGGGCTACGCAGGATCAGGTGATCGCGGCCTACAAGACCGAGGTGGATCGTATTTCCGCGGCCGAGGGGTACATCCTCGTGGACGTGATTCGGCTGCAGCCGTCGGATGATCCGGAGTGGCCGGCCAAGGCCGCCGGGGCGCGGGCGAAGTTCTTGACCGAGCACACGCATGAGGATGACGAGGTGCGCTTCTTCGTCGAGGGCGCCGGCATCTTCTACCTCCACATCGCCGGCCGGGTGCACGCGGTGCTGTGCGAGGCCGGTGATCTGCTCTCGGTGCCCAAGGGCATCACGCACTGGTTCGACATGGGCGTGGAGCCGTCGGTCGCCGCGATCCGGTTCTTCCACGACGAGGACGGCTGGGTCGGCGACTTCACCGGTGACCCGATCGCGTCGCGCTTCCCGGACTTCGACGAGATCTGGGCCGGGTACGCCGCGTGAGTTCAGGTACGAACCCGGTCGACGCGCCGCTGACGGTGGTCGTCGACATCGAGGGCACCACCAGCGCCACCGGCTTCATCACCGAGCAGTTGTATCCGTACTCCCGCGTGCACTTCGCCCGTTGGCTGGACGAGCACGGCGACCACCCCGACGTGGTGCGTGCCGCCGAGGCCGTGCGTGAGCTGATCGGCGAACCGGACGCGGACAACCGGCGGATCGTCGAGGCGTTGAACGGCTGGCTCGACCGGGACGAGAAGGTCACGCCGCTCAAGGCGCTCCAGGGCCTGATCTGGGCCGAGGGCTTCGCGTCCGGCGAACTCACCTCGCACTTCTACCCGGACGCGATCCCGGCGCTGCGCGCGTGGCACGCGGCCGGGCATCGGCTGTACATCTTCTCCTCGGGCTCGGTCGCCGCGCAGCGCGCGTGGTTCGGCAGTTCGCCCGAGGGGTCGCTGCTGCCGCTGTTCTCGGGGCACTTCGACACGGAGAACGCCGGCCCGAAGCGGGTCGCCGACTCGTACCGCACGATCGCGGCGCAGATCGGCGAGCAACCGGAGCGCTTGGTCTTCCTGTCCGACGTGGTCGAGGAGTTGGACGCGGCGCGCGAGGCCGGGTGGTGGACCATCGGCGTACGCCGGCCGGACGCCGACGAGCCGTACTACGACCGGGGCGTCGGCGATCACCCGGAGACCGCCACCTTCGCCCGGCTGGACCCGACGGGCGATCGGCCGATCCTGCGCGAGCCCTGAACAACGAACGAAGGGCGGTCGGCGGCGCGAACTCCCGTGCTGCCGGCCGCCCTTCGGCGAAAAACAGGGCTCAGCCGAAGCGCTCCACCCGGATCCGGGTCCTCGGTACGCCGGCCGCGGTGAGCAGTCGGCCCGCGTGTTCGGCGAATCCGGTCGAGCCGCAGACGAAGACCTCGTAGCGCTCGTCCGCGACGGCCGCCGCCGCGTGCGGGGCGAGCGTGTCCGGGGCGAGCCGGCCCACCGGATGCGGATACCCGGGCGGCGCCGCGCGGCTGTACAGGACGGTGTGCTCCTCGCCCGGCAGCGGGGCCAACTCGGCCGCGTACAACAGGTCTTGCGGCGTGCGGGCGCACGCGACCAGGCGCAGCGGCACGGTCAGCGCACGGCGCCGCCGGTGGCGCACCATCGCCATCAGCGGGACCAGGCCCGACCCGCCCGCCACAAGGAGCACCGGCCGATCGCCCGGCCACGCGAAGAACCCGCCCAGGGGGCCGCGTACTTCCAACTCGTCGCCGGGCCGGGCCACATCGTGCACGAAGCCGGACACCTCGCCGCCCGGCATGCGGTCGACGGTGAACTCGATGTGCCCCTCGTCGTCCGGCGCGGAGGCGACCGAGTAGTGCCGCTGCGCGGTGTAGCCGTCGGCTGCGGTCAACCGCAACATGTAGTGCTGGCCCGCCACATGCGCGTTCCACACCGGCAGCGCCAGGCGCACGGTCACCGCGTTGGGCGTTTCGCGCCGTATCTCGACCACGGTCGCGCGCTGCCAGTCCACGGCGCCGCGCAGGCTCGGCGCGGCCCGGCCGGGGGCGGCGAAGGCGGGGATCGGCGGGAGGTTCACCGGGGCCGCCGGGGTCGACTCAGTCACCGGAGTAACGCTCCTCTGCCCACGGGTCGCCGCGATGGTGGTAGCCGTTGACCTCCCAGAAGCCCGGCTCGTCGTGGTCCAGCAGGCGCAGGCCCGCGATCCACTTGACGCTCTTCCAGAAGTACAGGTGCGGCACCAGCAGCCGCGCCGGCCCGCCGTGCGCCGGGGTCAGCGGCTCGCCCTCGAAGTCGAAGGCGATCCAGGCCCGGCCGCCGGTCAGGTCGGCGAGGGCGAGGTTGGTGGTGTAGCCGGTGTGCGAGAAGGCCACCGCGTGGGTGGCGCCGGCGCGCGGTCCGGCCTCGGCCAGGAACACGTCCAGCGATACGCCGGTGAAGTCGGTGCTCAGCTTCGACCAGGACGTGACGCAGTGGATCGGGCCGTCGTACGTCTCCCGGGGCAGTGCGCGGGCCTGGTCCCAACTCCACGAGCGCGGCCGGTCGACCAGCCCGTCGATCCGGAACGACCAGTCGGCCGGAGCCAGTTCGGGAGTGACCTCGGCGGAGAGCACCGGGAAGTCGTGGCGCGCGTCGTACTGCCCCGGCGGCAGCCGCGGATCACGCTCGGCGGCGGTGTGCCGGCCGACGAAGCCGCGCGTGGTGGAACCCATGTCGCCTTCTCCCCTCACGTCGTTCGACCGGGACCAGGACCAGGACCAGCCCCGAGGCCGCCGACCCGCTCTCGCAGCGCCCCCGCGAGCGCCTCGACCTCCTCGATCGCCGCGCCCTCGTCGATCGTAAGCAACCGCCGGTCGCGCAGCACGATCCGGCCGTCGATCACCGTGTCCCGCACGTCGGCGGGCCCGGCCGCGTAGGCGAGCATCGACCACGGGTCGTGCCGGGGCGTCAGGTGCGGCCGGTTCAGGTCGAGCACCACCAGGTCGGCCGCCTTGCCCACCTCGATCGACCCGGTCAGCGCGCCGATCCCGATCGCCCGCGCGCCGTCGACGGTGGCCATCCGTACCGCCGTGCGCGCGCCGACCACGGTCGGATCGGGCGCCCCGGAACCGACCCGGTGCAGCGTCGCCGCCGCGCGGATCGGGCCGAACAGGTCGAGCGCGTTGGCGCTGACCGCGCCGTCCGTACCCAACCCCACCGGTACCCCGGCCGCCAGCAGTTCGGGCAGTCGGGCCACCCCGGAGGCCAGTTTGAGGTTGGACACCGGGCAGTGCGCGACACCCGCGCCGGAGTCGGCGATCAACCCGATCTCCTCGTCGGTGAGGTGCACCGCGTGCGCGAGCAGGGTGCCGGGGCCCAGCAGCCCCAGATGGTCCAGGAGTTCCACCGGCCGCCGGCCGTGCCGCCGTCGCACGGTCTCCGCCTCGGCCGCGTTCTCCGCCGCATGGATGTGCAGCAACGCGCCGTGTCCGCGGGCCAGTTCGGCCACCGCGAGGAGCCGGTCCGGGTCGAGCGTGTACGTACTGTGCGGCGTCACGCAGCGGATCGCCGTCCGGGCCAGCAACTCCGGTGCGAGCCGCAGCCGGGCCGCGAAGTCGAGCCCGTCGGGCGGCCCCGGCACATCCATGAACGTCGGCCCCGTCACCAGCCGAAAGCCCGCGTCGGCGGCGGCCTCCAGGCCCGCCTCGGGAAACCAGTACATGTCCATCGCCGTGGTCACGCCCGCCCGGATCGACTCGGCCAGCGCCAACCGCACCGCGGCGCGCACCACCTCGGCGGACAACACCGCGCTCTCCGCGGCGACCAACCGGTCCAGGAACACCTGGAGATCGACATCGTCGGCCGTACCCCGGAACAGCGTCATCGCCGCATGCGAGTGTGCGTTGACCAGCCCCGGCAACACCAGGCATCCCCGCGCGTCCAGGGTCGGCGCACCCGGGAACCGCGCCCCCACCTCGGCCGCCGGCCCCACCGCGACGATCCGCCGGTCGGCGATCGCCACCGCGCCGTCGGGCACGTACGTATCGGCCGCGTCGACGGTGAGCACCGCGCCGCCGGTGACGAGCAGATCGATCACGCGCCGTCCGCCGCCTCGTCCTCGGCCAGCCGGTACAGCGCGTCCAACGCCACCACCACGCCCCGCTCGACGCCCTCGGCAACCACCGTGCGATGCGGGTCGTAGGTCGACGCGCCCGACTCGTCGACCAGGTCGTCGGCCGCGATGCCGTCCACGACCAGCACCCCGCCGGCCCGGTGCCCGCCCAACGCGGCCCAGACCAACAGCGCCGACAACTCCATTTCGATCGCCAGCACACCCGCCGCCTGATACGGCTTCATCGGCAGTTCCAACACACCCGGCATGAACGCCGCGCGGGTCCACACCGTGCCCCGGTGGTGCGGCGCGGCGTGCGCGCGGGCCGCGCTCTGGAGCGCGAGCACCACCTCGGGCGTGGCGGACGCCGGGAACTCGGCGGGCACCAACTGCTGGGTGACCCCGTCGTCGCGCACCGCGCCGGTGGCTATCACCAGGTCCCCGTCGTGCACCCCGCGCGCCATCGCGCCCGCCGTGCCGAGCCGGACGAAGGTGCGCACCCCCGCCTCGGCCAACTCGCCGAACAGGCATACCGCGCCGGGCCCGCCCACACCGTGCGAGGACACCACCACGGGCAGCCCGCGCCAGGTGCCCGCGTAGCTGACGTACTCCCGGTTGGCACCGATGTGCCGCGCGTCGTCGAGGCGTTCGGCGACCAGCCCGGCACGCGCCGGGTCGCCGACGACGAGTGCGTGCGCAGGCAGCCCGCTGCTGGGGATCCGGGTGATCGGCAATACGGCGGGGCGGGTGGTGGTGGTCATGAGGGCGACTCCGTGGTGGTGCGCGCGATGCGGCGTGGACGGGGGATGCGGCCGGTGAGCCGGCCCGGCGGCGCGCCGCCGCGTCGGCCGCGCGAACGGGTGGCCAGGAACAGCGCGACCAGGGTCATCACGTAGGGCGCGGCGTCGGCGGCCTGCTGGGGCATGCCCTCGCCCTGGAGCCGGAAGCCGATCGCCTCGACCAGCCCGAACAGGATGCCGGCGAGCAACACCCCGACCGGCAGCGCCCGACCGAGCATCACCGCGACCACGGCGATCCAGCCGCGACCGGCGGTCATGTTCTCCGAGAACAGGGTCACGTTGCCCAACGCGAGCTGCGCGCCCGCGAGTCCGCACAGCGCGCCCGAGGTCAGGATCGCGGCGTAGCGATAGCGGGCCACGCTCACCCCGAGCGACTGGGCCGCCTCCGGAGCCTCGCCGACGCCGCGCAGCCGTACACCCCACGGGTGTCGGGACAGCAGGACCGCGATCACCACGACCGCGACCCAGGACAGGTACACCAGCGGCGAGTGGCCGGACAACGCCGGACCGACGAAGGGCACCGACTCCAGGCCGGGGATGTCGACCGGTTGCAGACCCTTGAGGTCCGGGTCACCGAAGGTGCCCTGTTTGCCGAAGACGGTCCGCAGGAGGAAGCCGGTCAGACCGACCGCGAGCAGGTTCAGCGCGATGCACAACACCACCGCGTCGGCGCCGAGGGTGACCGCGCCGATGGCCAGCAGCAGCGAGAAGACCATCGCGGCCAGGACCGCGGAGATCACCCCGATCCACACGCTGCCGCCGAACCAGCTGCCGGTGACGGCGGCGAAGCAGCCGATCAGCATGGTGCCTTCGAGGGACACGTTGAACACGCCCGCGCGTTCGCACAGCGCGCCGCCGAGGGCGGCGAACAGGATCGGGGTGAGCGCGCGCAGGGCGGAGAAGATCAGTTCGGCGTCGAAGGACATGGTCACTTACCTCCGTCGCCGCGCGCGGGGGCGGGCACATTCGGGTCGGGATCCGGCGGCGATACCGTCGCGAGCGGTCCGGGATCGGCCCCTCGCCCGAGTCGGCGCAACCACCCACCTTTGCGGAACACCCCGCCGCGCACGGCCAGGAAGATGATCACCACGGCCTGGAGCACCGAGGTCAACTGCTGCGGCACGGCGGTCTCCTGCTCCATGCCGAAGCCGCCGATGGTCAGCGCGCTGAAGAAGAACCCGGCGGCGACCGTGCCCAGCGGGGACGCGGCGGCCAGCAGCGCGGCGAGCAGCCCGGTCCAGGTGTAGCCGGGCGTGGTCAGCGAGCCGTCGACCAGCCGGTACGGGAAGCCGAGGACGGCGATCGCGCCGACCAGCCCGGCCAGCGACCCGGAGGCGAACATCAGCCGCAGGGTCAGCCGGGCCCGGTCCACCCCGGCGTAGCCGGCGAAGCGCGCACCCAGGCCGGTCATCCGCACCTCGTAGCCGGCCGCGGTGCGGTGGTCGACCACGAAGTAGACGAGCGCGGCCAACCCGATCAGCACGATGCCCACGCTGACCCCGGTGCCCGCGCCGGATCCGGCGGCGAACTCGGGCAGCTTGACGCCCTCGGGCAGCCGATCGGTCTGCGGGATGCCCGAGCCCTTCTGGAGCAGTGGGAAGCGCACCATGTAGGACACGAACGACATCGCCGGGTAGCTCAGGAGCAGGCTGCTGACCAGGAGCGGAACACCGCACCGGGTCTCCAGGACGGCGGCCAGCGCGGCCCACAGGCCGCCCGCGAGCATGCCCGCGAGCAGGGCCAGGACCACGGTGATCGCGCTGGGGAAGGGGGAGTACAGGCCGACCGCGACGGCGGCCAGGCCGCCCAGGACCAGTTGGCCGTCGCCGCCGAGGTTGACCAGGCCCGCGCGCAGCGGGATGGCCAGCGCCAGGGCCAGGCCGACGATCGGGATACTCTCCCCGAACGTGTCGCCGATGCCCTCGGAGCCGAACGCCCCGGTGAATACCGCGCGATAGGCGGTGACCGGGTCGGCGCCGGTGCCGGCCAGGATGATCGCGCCGAGCAGCAGCGCGGCCACGATGGACGCGGTGACCGGGGACAGCACCGCGCCGCGCAGGCGCAGGGCGGCGTACCGGGCCGGGCCGGGGGCGTGCTCGATGGCCGTACCGGCCTTGATGGCAGTCATGTCTGATAACCCGTCAGGCCAGGTGGGCGGTGGTCGGTGCGGAGTCGGGATCGGGGCCCGGGTCGGCGTCCGCGGTCGCCTCGATCGTGCCGCCCGCCATGGCCAGGCCGATCCGGTGCGGATCGGCCTCGGCGCGCGGGAGTTCGGCGACGACGCGGCCCTCGTACATGACCAGGACCCGGTCGGCCAGCGCCAGGATCTCGCTCAGCTCGGCGGAGACGAGCAGTACGCCGTGGCCGGCGTCGCGATACTCCACCAACCGCGCGTGGATGTTCTCGATCGAGCCGATGTCCACACCCCGGGTGGGCTGTTCGACCAGGAGCAGCGGCGCGTCGTGGGTGATCTCCCGGCCCAGGATGGCCTTTTGCTGGTTGCCGCCGGACAGCGTGCCGATGGTCACCGCAGGGGAGGCGGCCTTGACCCCGAAACGTTCGATCACCCGCGTCGCGTGTTCGCGGATCGCGCTCCGGCGCAGGAAGCCGCCGCGCGCCACGAGCGGCGCGGTGCGGTGGAAGCCCATCGCCAGGTTGTCCGCCAGCGAGGCGTCACGCGCGGCGCCGACGGTGGCCCGGTCCTCGGGGACGTAGGCCAGACCGGCCGCCCGTCGCCGCTGTACCGAGGCGCCGCTCACGTCCGAACCGGCCACCAGCACCCGACCCTCGGCGGCGGGCCGCAACCCGGCCAGGGCTTCGACCAGTTCGCTCTGCCCGTTGCCCGCCACGCCCGCCACGCCGACGATCTCGCCGGCCCGTACGGTCAGCGACACGTCCTCGACCAGCGGCTTGGCGCCGCGCCCGGCCGACACGGTGAGCCCGCGCACCTCCAGCACGTCGGCGGCGGGGGTGCCGGCCGGGTGGGTGCGGTCCAGGTCGATCCGCCGGCCCGTCATGGCCAGCGCGATCTCGGCCGGCGTGGTCTCGGCGGTGACCAGTCGGGCGGTGACCCGGCCGTCGCGCAGCACGGTGACCCGGTCGGCGACCGCCATCACCTCGCCCAGCTTGTGGGTGACGAGCAACACGGTGCGCCCGGAGCGGGCCAGGCCGCGGATCACCTCCAGGAGGCGATCGGCCTCGGCGGGGGTGAGTACGGCGGTGGGCTCGTCCAGGATCAGCACGCGCGCGTCGCGGTAGAGCAGCTTGAGGATCTCCACCCGCTGCTGTACGCCGACCGGCAGGTCCGCGACACGCGCGTCGGGCGGTACGCGCAGGCCGTGCGTCTCGACCAGTTCGGTGACCCGGGCCCGGGCGGCGGCCCGGTCGACCAGGCCGCGGCGGGTCGGCTCGCTGCCGTAGACCACGTTCTCCGTGACGGTCAGGGACGGGAAGAGCTTGAACCCCTGGTGCACCATGCCCAGTCCGGCCGCGATCGCCTGGACCGGCGAGCCGAAGGAGTGCTCGGCGCCACGCAGCAGGATGTGGCCGGCGTCCGGGCGTTGCAGGCCGTACAGGATCGACATCAGGGTCGACTTGCCCGCGCCGTTTTCGCCCATGACGGCGTGGATCTCGCCGGTCTCCACCCGCAGATCGACCCGGTCGTTGGCCAGTACGCCGGGGAAGCGCCGGACGATGCCGCGCATCTCGACCTCGGCGAAGTCACCGGGGGCGGCGGCGTGCTGATCGTTCATCGGGCGTGTCTCCGGTGGAAAATGGGGCGGTGGGACGAGCGTTGGCCGGGGTCGGGGCGCGGTGTGTGCCGTGCCCCGACCCCGGCTCGCCAACTCGCTACTTGGCCGCGGCGGGGTCGGCCACGGTGATCGTGCCCGCCACGATCTGGTCGCGCAGGACCTGGACGGTCTTGATCACCTCGGGACGCTGGGCGATCAGGCACTGCGAGGTCTCCACGCCGCTCTCCAGGCCGGTGAGGGTGATGCCGCCCTCCTTGACGCCGTAGGAGGTGACGCCGCCGGGCTTGCCGCCGACGATCTGCTCGACGCCCTTGTCCACCGCGATGTCGGTGCGCTTGATCACGTTGTCCACGACCGTGCCGGGTGCCGCCGAGCACTGGTTGACGTCCACGCCGAACGCCTGGAGGCCGGCCGACTTGGCCGCGTTGAACACGCCGAGGTTGCCCGCGGCGGAGGCGGCGCCCATCACCTGGTCGACATCCTTGGCCTTGAGCGACGCGGTCTGCTCGCCGGCGCGGGCCGGGTCGTTGAACGGCTTTTGGCCGCCGACGAACAGCTGGGTGAAGGAGCTTGCCGGGTTGGTCTGCTTGGCGCCCGCGCCGAACGGGTCGGAGAAGCGGCGGATCTGCGGGCTGTCCAGCGCGACCACCGCACCGACCTTGCCGCTCTTGGTCAGCAGGCCCGCCTCGGCGCCGGCGAGGAAGGTGCCCTCGTGCTCGCGGAAGGTGGCGCAGGTGATGTTCGGGTACGGCTTGGTGGTGCACGAGTCCACGAACAGGAACTGCTGCTTCGGGTTGGCCTCGGCCTGCTGGGCCAGCACGTCGGCGAACTCGAAGCCGACCGCCACCACGACGGCGGGCTTTTGCCGGACCGCGGCCTCCACGTTCTGCTGGATCGCGCTGGTGTCCTTGCTCTCCAGGACGGTCGCGGTGCCGCCGGCCTTCTTGGCCGCGTTCTGCGCGCCGGTGGCGGCCAGCTTCAGGAAGTCGTTGACGCCGATCGGCTCCGGGGTGACCAGCACCACGTTCTTGCCGGCGCCGCCGCCCGAGCCGCCGGCGGCCGGGGTGTTGCCCTTGTCCTTGTCGGCGGAGGCGTTGCACGCGGTGGCGGCCAGCGCGGTGCCGACGAGGAGACCGGCCACGGCGAGGCGGTGGCGGAAGGTGTTGCGGTACATGAGCGTCCTTGGGAGGAGTGTCGACGCCGGCGGTGCGGTGTGTGGCGTCGGTGGTTCGGGGACGGAAACCTCGCGATCCCGGAGTCGGGTCTCGGGATCCCGGAGCTGTCGGAGCTGTCGGAGCGGCGGCCGGTGCGGCGCGATCGGTGCGGGTTTGCCGGTGCGGGACGACCGGTCAGTGCGAGCGCCGACAACAGCGGTCGGTGCGGCGCGTGTCGGCGTCGAGGACGCCGCGCTCGTCGAGCGAAAGGGGCGGACGGTGACACGCCATGGAGCGGCCGCGGCACTCGATGCGTACGTTGTCGCAACGCCACGTTTCGGCCACAGCCGGCTCCTTTCCGATCGAACCAGACACGCTCGAAGGTCGATGTGATGATCACATGACTGGTTTCGGGGGGAGGTTAGCACCCTCACCAGGCACTTCTCTCACTTGTTCAGGATGTGGACAGATTGTCCATGATGTGGCCGATGGGTGGGCGTGGGGTACGCGGGTTCGTCCCGCATGGCGGGTGTGGGTCCGCCGGGTGTGGAGCGGCGACGTAGCATCCGTGGTGCCGGACCGTGCGGTTGCCGCGTCCGCCGCCGCACCGCGGCCTGCCCTCGGGCCGGTGTTCGCACCGCCCGCGCGGCGCTTGTTCCCCGCCCGGAAAGGACCCCCGATGGCCTCCGAGATACGCTCGCTCGCCTGGCACGACACCGGCCTGCGGCTGCTCGACCAGACCGCGCTGCCGCAGCGGATCGTGTACCTCGACATCACCGAGGTGGACGCGCTGATCGACGCGATCCGCCGACTCGCGGTGCGCGGCGCGCCGGCGCTCGGCGCGGCGGGCGCGTACGGCGTCGCGGTGGCGATGCGGCAGGGTGAGCGGCAGGACTGGGACGCGGCGCGACTGGCCGCGGAGATCGGGCGGATCCGGGACGCCCGGCCGACCGCGGTCAACCTGGCCGGCGGCGTGGACCGGGTGTTGCCGTTCGCGGCGAAGGGCGTGGACGCGGTGCTCGCCGAGGCGGACGCGGTGGTCCGGGAGGACGTCGAGGCCAATCACGCGATCGGCCGGCACGGCGCCGACTGGATCCTGTCCCGGGTCGGGCGTCGACCGCTGCGGGTGCTCACCCACTGCAACACCGGCTCGCTGGCCACCGCCGGGTGGGGGACCGCGCTGGGCATCGTGCGCGAACTGCACGCGCGCGGCGCGGTGGAGGTCGTGTACGTCGACGAGACCCGGCCGCTGCTCCAGGGATCCCGGTTGACCGCCTGGGAGTTGGCCCAGGAGGGCATCGCGCATCTGGTCCAGCCGGACGGCGCGGCGGCGAGCACGATCCTGCGCGGGTTGGTGGACGTCGCGGTGATCGGGGCGGACCGGATCGCGGCCAACGGCGACACCGCGAACAAGATCGGGTCCGTGGGCGTGGCACTGGCCTGCGCCGACGCGGGGATCCCGTTCGTGGTCGCGGCGCCGCTGACCACCTTCGACGACGCGACGGCGCACGGGGACGAGATCACCATCGAGGAGCGCCCCGAGTCGGAGGTGTTGGAGGTGGCCGGTGTGCGCGTCGCACCGGCCGAATCGCGCGCGTTCAACCCGGCGTTCGACGTCACGCCGGCGCGGTTGATCAGCGTGATCGTGAACGAGACGGGTGTGCGGGAGTACTGAGCCCGGCCCCGGCGGTCGAGCCGCGCCGGGCGACGACGGCGCATCCATCCGTTTCGCGCGGCTCGCTCCATCCACATCCGTCCCGATCCGGGGCCGGCCCGCCCCGGGTGCGAGGATGGCTCGTCGGTCCCGGTCCGAGGTCCGGACCGATCCCCACCCATCGCAGCCTCGTGAACGACACAGTGAGGAACCTCCCATGACGACCCCCGACGCCGGAATCCCCGCCTCGGTCTCGGATCCCGTCCACGCCGCCGGGGCCATCCTCGCCCGGGAGGCCGCGCGTTTCGCCGGACTCGGCTGGATGCGCGGCACCTCCGGCAACCTGTCCGTGGTGCTCTCCCGCGACCCTTTGCGGCTCGCGGTCACCGCCTCCGGCCTGGACAAGGGCGAACTGGCGACGGACGACCTGGTCGTGGTGGACGCCGCCGGCGACCCGGTCCCCGAGGCGGCGAGCACCCCGCCGCGCCGGCCGTCCGCCGAGGCCGGCCTGCACGCCCGCGTGGTCGCGCTGACCGGGGCGGGCGCGGTCTTCCACGTACACACCCTGGCCGCGGTGCGCGCGGGCAAGCGCTGGCCGGCCGGGATCGAACTGCGTGACATGGAAATGCTCAAGGGCATCGGCCGTTCCGCGCACGACGAGACGGTCACCATCCCGGTGATCGCCAACAGCCAGGACATGACCGAACTCGGCGACCGCCTGGAAGCCGCCCTGGTGCCCGGTGTGCCCGCGGTCGTCGTCGCCTCGCACGGGCTGTACGTCTGGGGCGAGACCCCGATCCAGGCCCGCCACCACGTCGAGATCGTCGAGTGGCTCCTCGAATACCGCATCGCCGAGGGCTGAACCCCGACGCACGCGGCCGATCCGGACTTCGGCACCCGATTCCCGAAGTCCGGAACGCGGCCGGGTCGCACTTGCCGGCAGCCCACACGATTCCGGGGCCCGGCTATGTGCGCCCGCGGGTCTGGCCGTCGTAGCGCAGGATCGGGCTGTCCTCGCGCAGCAGGCGTTGACGATAGGCGACGGCCAGCCAGGCGGCCTCGCGGTAGGCGGCCTCCAACTCGTGATACACCGTGTCGATCAGCGCCGGCGCGGGGCCGTTCTCGGTGCGGAAGGCCAGGAACAGCCGTACCGCGAGCGGATCCCCGGCCAGCGGACGCACCGCCATGTCGGGACGCGGACGCGAGGTGGGCTGGCACGGCGTGACCACTTCGCCGATCGCGACCAGGGAGGCCGCGGTCAGGTAATCCCCGTGCAGGATCCGGGGGTTGATGCCCGCGTCGGACAACACCTCGCGCAGGCCCTCCCATTCGCCGTCCACACTCGGATCGACCATCCACTGGTCGTCGGCCAGGTCGGCGAGTTTGACCTCCGGTTCGGTCACCGCCGGATGATCCGGCGACAGGGCGATGAACTGCGGTTCCCGCTCGACGAGTACGCGGCGGCGCATCCCGTCCGGAACGCGCAGCGGGAAGCCCTCGACCTCGTGCACGAACGCCACGTCGAGCTGGCCGGCGGCGACCATCCCGAGCAGTGTGCTCGCCGATACGTCCACCCGGAGATAGGTGTCGGTGGTGGGCAGGCGCAGCCGAAGTCGGCGCAACCAGTCGGCGATCACCCGGTTCGCGGTGCCGCCGATGCGCAGGTTCGGCCCGGCGGTGCGGACCGCCTCGGCCTGGGTGTCGATGACCAGCGCGCTCATCTCGGCCATGATGGGTCGGGCCCGGTGCAGCATCGTGAGGCCGAGGGGGGTGGGTCGGCTGCCGGTCCGGTCGCGCACGAACAGGGGGGCGCCCAGGGCGTTTTCGATGCGTCTGAGCTGGGCGGTCAACGAGGGCTGGGTCATGCCGAGCAACCTGGCCGCCGCGTGCAGGCTGCCGGTGTCGCCGATGGCACACAGTGCGCGGAGGTGCCTCACCTCGAGCTCCATGATGCGGAGGATAGGACGCTCCACCGAGGTCGTACCAGACACGTGTGCACGCGAGATCGGTCGCGGGCGGTGAATCCGCCGTAACACGATGCGTGGATGGCCGGTAACGGTGCGGGAACGCCCGGTGGTGCCACGGGAGCGGTGCGGGAACGGCGCGCGAACGGCGGGTGATACGACCGTGCTATCGCCGGTTGTCATCATCCGGGCCGGACGGGACGCCCATGAGACTCGTTTCCGCACCGAACTGGTCTTCGGCACCCAAGGAGCACCGCCATGTCCCCTGCGCGTCCCCGAACCCCCCGTAAGACCGTGATCACCGCCATCCTCGGCCTCGGCCTCGCGGCCGGAGTGATCGCCGCCCCCGCGGCGTCGGCCGGCCCCAGCGATGTGGCGGCCCCCCTTCGCCACTCCGCCAACTACACCGGCAACGAGGATCAGGCGCAGAACCAGGCGTTCCTCGACGCGGTGATGCGGTCCGTGGCCGCCAAGCGCGCCGCCGCGCCGGGCGCCGCCGTGGTCACCGTCACCTACAGCTCGTCCAGTGCACCCACGTTCCGCACCCAGATAGCGCGTTCCGCGCAGATCTGGAACAGCTCGGTCACCAACGTCCGGCTCCAGGAGGGCAGCAACCCCGACTTCCGGTACTACGAGGGCAACGACTCGCGCGGTTCCTACGCGAGCACCGACGGCCACGGTCGGGGTTACATCTTCCTCGACTACCGGCAGAACCAGCAGTACAACTCGACCCGGGTCACCGCACACGAGACCGGCCACGTGTTGGGTCTGCCGGACCACTACTCCGGGCCGTGCAGCGAACTGATGTCCGGTGGCGGCCCCGGCCCGTCCTGCACCAACCCGAACCCGAACGCTCAGGAGCGCTCGCGCGTCGACTCCCTGTGGCGCAACGGCCTCGCGGCCTATTCCACGAAGTTCTGACCCGGCTCGCGGCGCCCACCGGGTTCCTCCCCGGCTCCCTTCCCCCGGGCGTCGCGTCGTCCCCAGAACCGGCACCCGATCGTCGTCGATGCGACGGTCGGGTGCCGTTCCATGGGGTCGGGGTGGGGTTCGGGCGGTTGGTTCGGCGGGAGGATGGGGGGATGGAGAACCTGGTGCCGCTCGTGGTCGTGGATTCGGCGAATGTGGTGGGGGCCGTGCCGGACGGGTGGTGGCGGGATCGGGTGGGGGCCACCGAGCGGTTGCGGGATGCGTTGGTGGAGGTGGCTTCGGCGGGGGTGCCGGCCGGGGCGGCCGTGCCGGAGTGGGCTTGTGCGGGGCCGGTCGAGGTGGTGTTGGTTGTCGAGGGGGCGGCCGGTGGGGTCGTCGGGGTGGAGGGTGTGCGGGTCGTGCGGGCGGAGGGGAGCGGGGACGATCGGGTGGTCGACGTCGTCGCGGCCGCGCCCGGGCGTCGATGCCTCGTGGTGACCGCCGATCGGGGCCTTCGGGCGCGCGTATCGGCCCTCGGGGCCGAGGTGGTCGGGCCCCGCGCGGTGCGACCGTAGGGTCGGGCGCCGGATATCGTGGGGGGTGGTGGTTCGGGTGCCGCCTTGGACGTGGGTGAGTGGCGGAGGGCCGGATGACCACCAATCGGGTGCGTAAAGGTGTGATTCGGGGGCGGATGGCCGCCTCCGGGGAGTCGTATGTCGTGGCGGCGCGGCAGATGGCCGTGCCGCGCGGGGCCAAGGCTCCCGACGCGCGGACCGCGACGGCGTTGCGCACCCGCTACTGGGAGCCCGCCGAATCGTTCGATGTGCCCTGCCCCTGCGGGGGGACGTGTGCGCCCGGTGAGCGGTGTGAGCGCTGCCACGCGACCCATCGGCACGCCGCCCGGGTGCCCGGGAGCCGGGTCGACGTCGAGGTGTGGCGGGACCGGTACGACTGCACCGGGTGCGCCAACACGTACTCGTTCGAGGTGACCCTGCCGGACCGGCCGTGGGGCGTGGTGCGGACCGTTCCGCAGCGGGGCGGGCGGGAGCCGATCGTGCGGGTCGAGGTGTTCGAGGGCGTCGACCACCCGGACCCGCCGCGCTGACGGCGGGTCAGCGCACGCGTTCCAGGCGGAAACGTTGGTCGGCGCCGCCGGAGCAGGCGGCCTGCTCCGCCTCGGCCTTGACCGTGGTTTCGGCCGGGCCGCCGAGGATGCCCACGCACAGGCCGCTGTGTACCGGGCTGATGCGGTAGACGCCGGGCTCGGCGGGCTGGGCGGGCTCGATCAGGAAACGTTCGTTGGCGGCGCGGGTGCACGGGCCCGGGCTGAGCAGCGCGCCGGGAGTCAGCATGGACTCGTCCACGCGCAGGCAGCCGACGCCCTCGACCGGGTGGTGCCATTCGATCTGGTACACGTCCCGGTTGAGCGAGGTCAGGTAGGTGTCCGGGACCAGGTTCGCGCACGGAATCTGGGCGGCGATGGGGCGATCCGTGCGGCCGTTGCGCTCGCGGCCCTCGCCCAGGCACAACGAGCCGTCCCGGATCTGGCCGGGCTTGATCAGGTACTGCCCGTTGGGCAGACGACCGTGGTGGTCGTCGTCGCTGCCGGCGCGGATCGCGACCACTATGGCGCCGGCCGTCACGACGCCCGTCGTGACGGCGGCGATCGCCCAGAGACGCCAACGGCGTCGGGCGGGCTTCGGGGCGATCGGCGGGTCTGCGGGGGCCGGCGGCTCGGCGTCGTCCGGGCGTTCGGCGATGCGGCCGGCCGCCAGGTCGTCGCGGACCTTGAGCCAGCGGGCGGTGGCCTCCGGGCCGAGGCCGCAGGCAGTGACGAGGGCCTCGACCAGATCCGCCCGGGGCAGCGTGGTGCGACCGAGTGCGGCGGCGACCGTACTGGCCGGCAAAACCCGGCCGGACGCTTCGGCCTTGGCCGCCAACTGCCGATAGGTCAACGCCGACCACTCGCGTAACTCACGCAACAAGGCCACGTATTCGGCCGCCGTGGTCGCCGTGTCCGGCCGCGGAGTTCTGTCGTCACGCCCTGTCACAAGACCCCCGTCGGTTACGTCGGCACATACTCACCGTCGCTGATGCGCGACCCATGGTGCCGGCAGTTCGACGGAGCGGCGAGCCCCAGAAAAGCGATATACCGGACGGTGTGCGCGGGCTCCGCGATCGGGCGGCCGGCCCCGGATCCCGTCCGGAACACGTTCGGGACGAGGGCGCCACCTGCCGGGACACGGGCTTCGATGTCCGGGACGGGTGCGGTCTCTTGCGCGTCACGGGGTGCATACCCGCAGGGCGGCAGAGCAGAGGTGGATCGTGGGGTGATCGGTGGGCCGCCGCGCGGTGGGTCGGGGCGATGCGGTACGACATCTCCTGTGATCGACGAAGCCCCCACCGCGCCGCGGACCGTACGCCTGTTCGTGGCCCTCGCCCCGCCCGACGACGCCAAGGACGAACTGGCGCGCGCCCTGCGGCCGGTGCATGCCGCGCATCCTCGGCTGCGCTGGAATCGCATCGAGGACTGGCACATCACGCTGGCCTTCCTCGGCGAGGTCGCGGTCGACGTGGTCGAGGCGCTGCGACCGCCGCTCGCGGAGGTGGCCGTCGCGGCCGAGCCGCTCACGCTCGCGCTGCACGGCGCCGGGCAGTTCGACGAGCGGGTGTTGTGGAGCGACGTACGCGGCGATCTGGACGCGCTGCACACGCTGGCCGACGCGGTCCGGGGCGTGGTGGCGGACTGCGGAATCCCGCTGGAGAATCGGCCGTTGCGGGCCCATCTGACCCTGGCCCGGGCCCGCCGCGACAACCTCGACGGCATCGCGGCCGCCGCTGCCGAACTCGCCGACTTCGCCGGACGGCCCTGGCCCGCCCGCATGTTGCACCTGGTGGCGAGCAACCAGGGCCGCGGACCAGGACCGATCCACTACCGCGACGTGGACGCCTGGCCACTGCCGACCCGATAGCGCCGACGCGTACGGGAGTCGGCCGCCCGGCCCGAACACGGGGATTGCCGGGGGTACAAGCGCGGGTACGTGCTTCCGTGTGATCGTGAGGTCGCCCGGTGTGGTGAAGTCGGGCCCCGTTCGGTGGAGGTTTCGATGACATCGATCAGCGAAGGTGCCTACGACCGCCGCCGGTTGCGGCAACTCGTCGCCGGCGGCACGCGGGCCGACGGGCCGGGCCGGCGCGATCTGCTCAAGCTGCTCGCGGCGGCCGGAGCGCTGTCGGTGTTGCCGACGACCGGTGCCTTCGCGGCGGGATCGGCCGCGCCGGGCATCGTCAAGCCGCTTCCGCCCGAGTGGTTCACCGTGCGCGGCACCAACGCCGAGACCGACTTCGCGGCGCTCGCAGACACCGGATACCTCACACCGGTCGAGCGTTTCTTCGTGCGCAACCACACCTCGACTCCGCAATCGGCCCCCCGGGACTGGCGGTTGCGGCTGTGGGGGAGCGGACTGCGCACCAACGTCGGATACGACGACGCGATCACCCTCGACTTGGACCAGTTGCGCCGACTGCCCGCCCATACGCACACCGCCGCCATCGAGTGCGCGGGCAACGGCCGCAGCCTCTACGCCTCCCAGCAGGGCGAGACCGTGCCGGGCACGCCCTGGACGCTGGGCGCGATCGGGGTGGCCCGGTGGCGCGGCGCGCGGCTGTCCGACGTGCTGCGCCGGGCCGGACTGCGCCCCGACGCGGTCGACGTGATGCCGCGCGGACTGGACGATCCGTACGTCGGTGGTGGGGTCGACTACGGCCGGGTGCGCCGGCCGCTGCCGTTGGCCAAGGCGCTCGACGACGTGCTTTTGGCGTACGAGATGAACGGCGCGCCGCTCGCGCCGGACCACGGCGCGCCGGTGCGGGTGGTGGTGCCCTCGTGGGTGGGCATCTCCTCGATCAAGTGGGTCGGTGACATCGAGGTCTCCGCGCAGCCGCTGTACTCGCCATGGAACACCGAGTTCTACCGGATGTTCGGCCCCGCCTTCCCCGAGGGCGGTGGGCCACCGCTGACCCGACAGACCCTCAAGAGCGCGTTCGAGCTGCCCTTCGGCGCGCGGCTCGCGGCCGGTGTCACACACCGGCTCACCGGCCGGTCCTGGTCGGGCGCGGGCGGCGTATGCCGGGTGGAGGTCAGTACGGACGGTGGTGTGCGATGGCGGCACGCACACCTGTGGGACGAGCCGAGGCGGGACGGGTGGGTGCGCTGGAGCGTGGATTGGCGACCCGCCGAGTCCGGGCCGGCGCTGTTGCTCGCCCGGGCGAGTGACACGGCCGGGCGTACGCAGCCGGACCGCGCCACGTTCAACACCCAGGGGTATCTCTTCGACGCGGTCGTTCGCCACCCGGTGACGGTGGGCTGACCCGACACCGCCCCGGCCGGCGCGAGGCCGATCGGGGCGGTGTGGGTGCGAACGGGTCAGGCCAGCGTGGCGAGCGCGCTGTTGAAGGTCGCCGACGGGCGCATGACCGCCGACGCCTTGGCCGGGTCGGGGCGGTAGTAGCCGCCGATGTCGGCCGGCTTGCCCTGGACCGCGATCAGCTCGTCGACGATCGTCTGCTCCTGCTCGCGCAGCGTGTGCGCGAGCCCGGCGAACGCCTCGGCCAGTGCCGCGTCCTCGGTCTGCGCGGCCAGCTCCTGCGCCCAGTACAGGGCCAGGTAGAAGTGGCTGCCGCGGTTGTCGATGCCACCCAGGCGCCGGCTCGGCGACTTGTCGTTGTCGAGGAAGGTGCCGGTGGCCCGGTCCAGGGTGTCCGCAAGCACCTGGGCGCGGGCGTTGCCCACCGACTGGGCCAGGTGCTCGAAGCTGACCGCGAGGGCCAGGAACTCGCCCAGGCTGTCCCAGCGCAGGTAGTTCTCCTTGACCAGCTGCTGCACGTGCTTGGGCGCGGAGCCGCCCGCGCCGGTCTCGAACAGGCCGCCGCCGTCCATCAGCGGGACCACCGAGAGCATCTTGGCGCTGGTGCCCAGCTCCAGGATCGGGAACAGGTCGGTCAGGTAGTCGCGCAGCACGTTGCCGGTGACCGAGATGGTGTCCTCGCCCCGACGGATGCGCTCCAGGGAGAACGCGGTCGCCTCGACCGGCGACAGGATCTCGATCCGCAGGCCCTCGGTGTCGTGCTCGGGCAGGTACTGCTTCACCTTGGCGATCAGGTTCGCGTCGTGCGCGCGGCCCTCGTCCAGCCAGAACACGGCCGGGGCGCCGGTGGCGCGGGCACGGGAGACGGCGAGCTTGACCCAGTCCTTGATCGGCGCGTCCTTGGTCTGGCACATCCGGAAGATGTCGCCCGCGGACACGACCTGGGACAGCACCACGGTGCCGGTGCCGTCGACCACGCGCACCGTGCCGGCGGCGGGGATCTCGAAGGTCTTGTCGTGGCTGCCGTACTCCTCGGCCTTCTGCGCCATCAGACCGACGTTGGGCACCGAGCCCATGGTGGCCGGGTCGTAGGCGCCGTTGGCCTTGCAGTCGTCGATGACGACCTGGTACACGCCTGCGTAGCTGCTGTCCGGCAGCACCGCGAGGGTGTCCGCCTCCTTGCCGTCCGGGCCCCACATGTGCCCGGAGGTGCGGATCATGGCCGGCATCGAGGCGTCGACGATCACGTCGCTGGGCACGTGCAGGTTGGTGATGCCCCGGTCCGAGTCGACCATCGCCAGCGCCGGACCGGCGGCCAGTTCGGCGTCGAAGGACTCGCGGATCTTTGCGCCGTCGGGCAGCGTGTCCAGGCCCTTGAGGATGGCGCCGAGGCCGTCGTTCGGGCTCAGGCCGGCCGCCGCGAGCGCCGCGCCGTGCTCGGCGAACGTCTGCGGGAAGAAGGCGCGGACCGCGTGGCCGAAGATGATCGGGTCGGAGACCTTCATCATGGTGGCCTTCAGGTGCACCGAGAGCAGCACGTCCTCGGCCTTGGCCTTGGCGACCTGCGCGGCCAGGAACTCGCGCAGCGGCGCGGCGCGCATCACCGACGCGTCCACCACCTCGCCCGCGAGCACCGGTACCGACTCGCGCAGCACGGTGGTGCTGCCGTTGTCGCCCACCAGCTCGATGCGCAGCGTGCCCGGCTCGGCGATCACGGCCGACTTCTCGGTGGACCGGAAGTCGTCGGCGTCCATGGTGGCGACGTGGGTCTTCGACTCGGCGGTCCAGGCGCCCATGCGGTGCGGGTGCGCCCGCACGTAGCTCTTCACCGACGCGGGGGCGCGGCGGTCCGAGTTGCCCTCGCGCAGGACCGGGTTGACCGCGCTGCCCAGGACCTTGCCGTAGCGGGCCCGAACGTCCTTGTCCTCGTCGGTCTTCGGGTCGTCCGGGTAGTCCGGGAGCGCGAAGCCCTGCTCGCGCAGCTCGGCGATGGCGGCCTTGAGCTGCGGGATCGAGGCGGAGATGTTGGGCAGCTTGATGATGTTGGCTTCCGGCGTCTTGGCCAGGTCGCCCAGCTCGGCGAGCGCGTCGTCGAGGCGCTGCTCGGCGGTCAGCCGCTCCGGGAAGTGGGCGATGATGCGCCCGGCCAGGGAGATGTCACGAGTCTCCACCTTGACCCCGGCCGTCGCCGCGTACGCCTGGATCACCGGCAGGAACGAATACGTCGCCAGCGCCGGGGCCTCGTCGGTGTGCGTATAGATGATGGTCGGGTCAGTCACAGGATGCTCCGCTCCATGTCCGCAACATTGCTCGACATCAAGATATCTTGCGGCGGGTGGTGGTGCGTCGCGGGCCCTGCCGGTTCCGGGACGGACTGTGGGTGCGGCGCGACATATTGCGACGGTCGGCTGTATCGAGGCGGTCGGCCGGTCAGACTGTGACGTGTCGCACCGCATCCCAGGGAGGAAGCCCGGATGAGTACGGACGTCGTGGTGATCGGCGCGGGGGTGATGGGTTCCTCGATCGCGCTCGAACTCGCCCGCGCGGGGCGGCGGGTGACCGTGGTGGACAAGGCCGGCGGGGTGGGCCTGGGCTCGACCGGCGCGTCCAGTGCGATCGTGCGGTTCAACTTCCCCACATACGCCGGCGTGGCCGCGTCGTGGGAGGCGCTGTTCTGCTGGCGGGCCTGGCCCGAGCACCTGGGCTGCGAGGTCGCCGACCCGGTGCGCTTCGAGCGTTGCGGGCTGGCCCTGCTCGATGCGGATGCCGCGCCGCGCGGGGCCTACCTGCCACTGTTCGACGCGGTCGGGGTGCCGTACGAGGAGTGGGACGCGCAGACGCTGGCGGCCAGGATCCCGGGTCTGGACGCCGGGCGGTACTGGCCGCCCAGACGGCTGGACGACGAGGCGTTCTGGGCGCCGGCGACCGGCACGCTCGGGGCGGTGTTCACCCCCGACGCGGGATACGTGAGCGATCCGCAGCTGGCCGCGCAGAACCTGGCCGCCGCGGCGCAGCGATACGGCGCCGAGTTCCGGTTCCGACGCACGGTGACCACGATCGAGTCGACGGCCGGTCGGGTGCGCACGGTGGTGCTCGACGACGGGTCCCGGCTCGCGTGTGCGACGGTGGTCAACGCGGCCGGGCCCTGGTCCGGGCGGATCAACGAACTGGCGGGCGTGGGCGCCGACTTCACCATCGGGGTGCGACCGCTGCGGCAGGAGGTCGAATATCTCCGGGCACCCGACGGCTACAACCCGCAGGGCGCGGCCGGGGTCGCCGTGGCCGACCTGGACCTGGGCGTGTACCTGCGCGGCGAGGTCGGCGGCGGGATGCTGGTCGGCGGGGTCGAG
The DNA here is from genome assembly GCF_053618075.1 of Embleya sp. NPDC055664. Lineage (NCBI taxonomy): Bacteria > Bacillati > Actinomycetota > Actinomycetes > Kitasatosporales > Streptomycetaceae > Embleya > Embleya sp. NPDC055664. The sequence goes on along the minus strand of NZ_JBSHGZ010000004.1, from coordinate 11,947 downwards.
CCCGAGTGCGACCCGCTCCAGTGGCTGGACGACCCGGACGAGGCGAACCCCAACCCGACGCAGGCCGTGTTCGAGGCCCAGGTGACCCGGGCGGCCCGGCGGCTGAGCGGGCTGACCGTGCCGAACCGGGCGCGCGGGGTGGTCGGGGTGTACGACGTCGCCGACGACTGGACGCCGATCTACGACCGAACCGAACTGGATGGCTACTACGTGGCCATGGGTACCAGCGGAAACCAGTTCAAGAACGCCCCGCTGGTGGGGCGGATGATGGCCGCCCTGATCGAGGCGGTGGACAACGGGGCGGACCACGACGCGGATCCGGTGTGCTTCGTCGGCCCACACACCGGCAAGCGCATCGACCTGGGTGCGTTCTCCCGCCGGCGCAGCGTCAACACGGCCAACTCCGGGACGGTCTTCGGCTGATCCCCGGGCCGGCGGGACCGACGGGTCGCCGGACACGGCGCAGGCCCCGTACCGCCGTGACGCGGGCGGTACGGGGCCGATCGGATGCCCGAGATCAGCGGCCGAGGCCGGTGCGGGCCGCGACGGCCGTGTCCGGGTGGTCGGCGAAGACGCCGTCCAGGCCGAGGCCGTAGAAGAGTTCGTACTCGGACGTGATGTCACCGCGTGCGTTCGGGTCGGCGCCGAGCCGGAAGTCCAGCGGCAGGAACTGGTTCTCCGCGCGGAACGTCCAGGCGTGCACGAGCAGTTGGTTGCGGTGCGCGTCGCGGATCACCGAGGTCGGCGCGAGCAGCTTGCCCGCCGCGTCGCGGGGCACGATCAGGTTCTTGTTGACCCCGATGCCGTCGGCGTAGGAGTGGATCCACTTCAGGTTCTCCGGCTTGGCCAGATCCTGGTACGTACGCGGGTCGTTCGCCACCACCAGGTCGTACGGGCGACCGCTCGCGTCCAGCAGTTGGATCAGCTTGTTGTCGGTCATCCGGTCGAGCTTGCGCAGGTTGGCGGTCTCGAAGGACTGGATGAACACCTTGTCTTTGCGCCCGGTGAGCCGGTTCTGCTTGAGGACCCGCACCAACGGCTCCTCCAGCGCCAGACCTATCGACTGGAAGTAGCTCGGGTGCTTGGTCTCCGGGTACACGCCGATCGTGCGGTCGAGCCGGCGGCCCTCGGTGCGGGCCAGGTCCAGCACCTCCTGGAAGGTCGGCACCTCGAACTTCCCGTCGAACGTGGTGTTCGTGGGCCGGACCTGCGGCAGCCGCTCCTTCGCGCGCAGCGTCTTGAGCTCGGCCAGCGTCAGGTCCTCGGTGAACCACCCGGTGACGGGCGCGCCGTCGATGGTCTTGGTGGTCTTGCGCGCGGCGAACTCCGGGTGCGCGGCCACGTCGGTCGTGCCGGAGATCTCGTTCTCGTGCCGGGCGACCAGCACGCCGTCCTTGGTGGACACCAGGTCCGGCTCGATGTAGTCGGCGCCCATCCGGATCGCGAGGCGGTAGCTCTCCAGGGTGTGCTCGGGACGGTAGCCGCTGGCCCCCCGGTGCCCGATCACGATCGGGTGGGCCGACGGCCGCGACGCATCGCGGGACGTGTCGTCCTGGGCCGCGGCGGCGGGAACCGCGATCACGGTCGCGAGCAGCACGCCGGCCACACCGAGCGCGGGAAGGATACGTCGCAACGCCATCTCCTCTGTCGTCCCGACGCGGGCACGCGCGGGAGCACGAATCGTGCAAACACGCCGAGTCAATCGCCGACAGACGACGCGTGGTGAGGACGAAGCCGGCCCGTGGATGAACCTCCGGAGAACGTCCGGCGGCCCGGGCCCGATGCGACGGTGCCCGGGCCCGGCCGGGCCCGGGTCAGCGGGCGGCGGCGATCGTGGTGGGACGTTCGGCGCCCTCGGCGTGCCGTTCGGCGTCCTCGCCCGGGAGTTCGAGGCGGCTCAGGTGGTCCGGGGTGAGCGCGCGCAGGAAGTCGGCCGCGTCGAAGGCCTCGCCCGCGGCCAGGACGCCGGTCGTGGTGTGCCGTCCGGTCAGGAGCCGTTCGGCGGCCTCGACCACGAGGGGCGCGGTGACCGCGTAGATGTCGTTGCCGCCGGCCACCGCGCGGTGTTCCCGGTCGCCGGTGCGCACGACCACCTCGACGAGGAAGGTCTGCGCGGAGCGGCCGAGGGCATCGGCGGGGGACGGGGAGGGGTTGGGCGTGCTCGCGTCGTCGACGTCCCGCAGCGGGGCCAGGTTCATCACCGCGCGCACCTCGGGGGTGCGCAGGTGACGGGGGATGGTGACCTGATCGGCGGTGGCGAACTCGGTGACCGCCAGGGCGCCCATCGGCGCGGGGAAGCGCCACTCGGACTGCTCCTCCGAGTACGAGAAGGGCTGCAGCCGGCCGCCGGTGAACACGAGATGCCGTCCCGCGTTGGTTCGGCCGGTGAGTCGGCTGCCCTCGGTGGGCAGCCAGCTGTCCAGGCCGAAGGCGATGGTGATCTCGTCCGCCGCCGACCGCTCGCCCATCGCGACCGTGGCCAACAGGTCGCCCAGCGCGCCGTAGAAGGCGAACGACGGCGCCAACACCAGCCCGGCGGCCCTGGCCTGCTCGCCCCGGGTGTCGAACAGCGCGGCCGTGGCGGCCTGTTCGGCGGCCACGTCGAGATAGTGCGCGCCCGCGCGGATCGCCGCGTCGGCCACCGGGAGGGTGGTCTTTGAGAACGGTCCCGCACAGTTGATCACGGCGGCGGCGCCGGCGAACGCCCGGTCCAGCGCGGCCGGATCGGCGACGTCGGCGACCCGGATCGACGCGTCCGGATAGCGCTCGCCGAGTTCCCGGAGCTTTTCCTCGTTCCGACCGGAGAAAATCACCGTCCGACCCCGGCGGTGCAATTCGGCGACCACGAAACGCGCGGTGTGTCCATAGGCCCCATAAACCACGACCGCACTTTTCCGGAGAGCGGCGTCGACGTTCGGCGTATTCGTGGCGATGGCGTTCATGATTTCGCTTTCCGGAATCGGGATCCGACCGGAACACCCGGTCGGGAGAAGCACATGTACACATCCTCTGCGCCCGCCGGGGGCGCAGCCAGTGTCGGGAACGACATGGTCCGTGCAATTCCGGACACGGCGAGCGCGATGGTCGAGGGTGGGGCCCGGGTGGGGTGCGCGGGGCGCCCCGAGGCTTCGCCGGCCGGCCCGGGATTTACCGGCGCTGATATACGGGCCGACCGACTGTGCCGATTATCGCGCGATATGGGCGGTTCCGTGATTGCGGACGGCGAGCGAATCGTGCCACGGAGTCATTGACCGACGAATTTCCGTTGTGTCAATGTCGTCACCAGGTACCCGCGACCCGCCCGTCGCGTCGTCCGCCCACCACGGGCGCCCGGCGGGTGGGTCGTCACACCCGGGCCGACCCGAGCGGCCGCGGGAGGAGCGCGCGCGGGGGGCTACGCGCGTGGAGACACATCCGTCCGACCGACGGCTCGACTCTCCGCGAGACACCCCGAGACCGTCGCGACACCACCGCGCTTGACTGGAGGGTTCCATGGAATTCCGGATTCTCGGCCCGCTCGAATCGGTCCACGGCGGCGCACCGGTGGACATCAAGGGCACCCGCCAGCGCACCGTGCTGGCCCTGCTCCTCCTGGAGGCCAACCACATCGTGCCCACCGACCGGCTCGTGGACGGCGTCTGGGACAAGGCGCCGCCGACCACCAGCCGAGGACAGATCCAGATCTGCATCTCCTCGCTGCGCCGGCAGCTCCCGGCCGCCGCGTTACCCGGACTGATCACCACCCGATCGCCCGGCTATCGACTACGCGTCGCCGACGGCCAACTCGACCTGCACGCCTTCGAGTCCGGCGTGGCCGCCGGCCGCCGCGCCGCGGCCGAGCGGCAACCGGAGCGCGCCATCCGCGAGTTCCGGGCCGCGCTCGACCTGTGGCACGGACCGGCGCTGGCCGGGATCGACAGCCGACTGGTCCGGCACGGTGTCGCGCACCTGGACGAACGCCGCCTGGTGGTGCACGAGGAGTGCCTGGAACTGGAGTTGGCCACCGGTGCGTCGCACGGGCCCGCCGGCGAACTGCTCGCGCTGGTCGCCGCGCATCCGCTGCGCGAGCGGCTGCGGGTGCTGCTGATGACCGCGCTGTACCGGGCCGGCCGGCAGGCCGAGGCGCTGGAGGAATACCGCAAGGCCCGGGAGATCCTGATCGAGGAACTGGGCATCGAGCCGGGCGAGGACCTGCGCCGGCTGCACCGGGCCATCCTGAGCGGCGACCCGGATCTGGTGCGACCCACGGCGCCGGCGATGATCGAACCGGTCGTGATCGCGCCGACCCGGGTACCGCGCCTGCTGCCCGCCGACTTCGCGGACTTCACCGGACGCGTGGACCTCGCCCGGGAGTTGACCCGGCCGCGCGACACCGCAGGGCCCGGCACGGCGGTACCGATCACCGTGGTCACCGGACGCTGCGGCGTGGGCAAGACCACCCTGGCCGTGCACGCCGCACACCGGCTGGCCCCGGACTTCCCCGACGGCCAACTCTTCGCGCACCTGACCTCGGCGGACGGCCCGGTGGACCCCCGCGACGTGCTCGGCCGCTTCCTGCGCGCGTTGGGCCTGAGCGGATCGGCCATCCCGGACGGTCTGGAGGAGCGCGCCGAGACCTATCGCGACCTGCTCGCCGGCCGCCGGGTGCTGGTGGTCCTGGACGACGCGACCGCGGAGAGCCAGGTCCTGCCGTTGTTGCCCGGCACCCCGGAGTGCCGGGTTCTGGTCACCTCCCGGCGCCGCTTCACCGGCCTGCCCGCTGCCGATCGGCTGGAGGTGCCCGCCTTCGACCCGGACGGCTCGGTCGAACTGCTCGCCCGGATCGCGGGCCGGCACCGGATCGCCGCCGAGCCGGACGCGGCGGTCGCGCTGTGCGCCGCGTGCGAACACCTGCCGCTGGCGCTGCGGATCGTGGCCACCCGGCTGGCGGCCCGGCCGCACTGGAGCGTGTCGGACCTGGTCGCCCGGCTCGGCAACGGCTCCCGGCGACTGGACGAGCTGTGCTACGGCGAGGTGAGCGTGCGGGGGAGCATCGCGCCCACCTACGAGGGCCTGACTCCCGAGGCCCGGCGGCTCTTTCGGCTGCTCGCCCTGCTCCAAGCCCCCGGATTCGCCTCGTGGGTCGGCGCGCCGCTGCTGGGCACCGACCCGCTGCGGGCGCAGGACCCACTGGAGGAACTGGCCGAGTGCTACCTCCTCGACGTCGAGGTGAACGCCGGTACCGGCGTGGCCCGCTACCGCTTCCCCGAGCTGGTGTACACCTTCGCCCGGGAGCGGCTGGCCGCCGACGAACCGGCCGGCGTTCGTCGCGCCGCGCTGGAACGTACCCTGGGCGTACTGCTGTTCCTGCTCGGCGAGGCCAGGCGGCGACAGCGCGGGGCAGCGTCGAGCGGGCCGCACGTGGGCGGGCGGCAGCGGGTGTTCTCCGCCGAACTGGTCGAGCGGCTGCTGGCCGATCCGCTCGCCTGGTACGCGCAGGAGCGCCCGTGGATCCTGGCGGCCATCCGACAGGCCGCCGCCGCCGGGTTCCTGGAGCACGCGCGCGGACTCGCGATGAGCACGGTCACCCTGTCCGAGACCCGGACCCACCCGGACGCCGGGCACGCGGTGGTGGGGTTCGGCGACGAGTTCGTCGAGGCCGCCTCGGCGCCCGACGCGTCGACGCGCGCGCTACGGGCCCACCTGCGCCTGGCGGAGGCAGATGCCGGGGCCGGGAAGTTCCGCACGTTGCTCGACCCGGCCGATCCCGGGTACGGGCGCGGCGAGGAGCGGCAGGCGGGCGTGCTCGCGGTGGCCGCCCGCGCGCTCGCGGCGAACGTGGCGCGGCCGCGGGCCGGGTCCGTGCCGTCGCCGCCGGTCGGGGATCTGGTCGAACCGGGCCTGGATTCGGGTGCGTTCGGGTCCGGGACCGGGCCGGTGGGCGATGCCGGCGCGTGGGTTCGGGCGATGATCCCGCAGGCGCGTGCGCTGCGCGCGGAGGGTTGTCCGTCGGGCGGTCCCGGTGCTGCGACGGTGCGTGCGGAGTAGGCGGCTCGGTCGGAGCGGGCGGCGTGTACGGAGCAGGCGGATCGTTTTCGGCACGCGCCTTGTGTCCGAGTGGGCGGCCGGGCCCGTCCGTCGTCCGGTCGTACGCGCGAGCCCTGGCCGAGCCCGCCGTACTCCGGTCCGGACGACGACACGGGTCCGGCCGTCCACCCTTGCCGGTGCGCTTCCGGCCCCCACCCTCGCCACGTCCCGCCCTCCCCTCGGGACGCGCGGTGACCCCGGAACGCTCCCGGTTCGACACGTGCATTCGGGTCCGGAGCCGGTTTTGGCCCCGGACACGCTCCCACTTGCGCACGTGTCGTGGATCCGAGGATGCCGCCTCGGACCCGGTCCGTCCGGGAACGTCTCCCCGGACCGGGCTCGCCCTACCCGCCTCGCCGATCCGGTTGCCACGCGCGTATATCGGCGTCACGGTGCGAGCGGGCGCTCCCCCCTCGACACGCACGATATGCGGGCCGCCTTTCCTTTTCCTATCGGTGCATTCTCCGTTTCCTATCCTTGACGCCCTCGTATTCGCGTCCTTACGGTGCGAACGTTTGCCGACGAACACATCGCCACGGGGCTTCCGCCGAGGTATCGCACCGATGGGAAGGGCGTCACGATGGACCGCGACTCCGGGCAAGGGCGAGAAATTTCGAAGGCGTTGCGGGGGAACGAGAGGGGTCGTGGACGATGAACGGGGCGGGTGCGGCCGACGGGCGGATCGGGTCCGCCGCGGGCGGGTCCGGCGGTCGTGACGGTGGTGTCGCGGCCGGTTGGCGGGCGGCGGTGGCCGGGGTCTGGCGAGACGGGCTCGGGTGTGGTGCCGACGCGGGCGCGGAGGCCGGGGTTCCGGTTCGGGACGACGCGGACTTCTTCGCCGAGGGCGGCGATTCGGTTGCGGCCGTGGAGACCGCGATCGCGCTGCGGGAGTTGACCGGCTCCGAGGACCTGGCGCTCGACATCCTCTACGACCACCCGGAGTTCGGCCGGCTTCTCGCGGCGCTCGGCGACGGACATGTGGCCCCGGGGCAGGACGAGTTCCGCGAACTCACCCCGGCCGAGGAGCACCTGTGGGTGGCCGAGCAGCGGCACCCGGGAACGCCGGTCCACCACATCGACGCCCACTACCGGTTCGCCCGCTCGCCGAACGTGCCCCGGCTGATCGCCGCGCTGGACGAGGTGGCCGGACGGTATGCCGCGCTGCAGCGCGGATTCGCCGCGCCGGGACGGGCCTTCGAGGTGTCCGGGGTGTCGGTGCCGGTGCGGTGGGTGGATGCCCAGGGCGTGCCCGACACGGTGGTACGCACCCTGCTGGACGACGAGATCCGGACCCCGTTCGACCTCGCCCACCCACCGCTGCTGCGCGCCCTGGTGGTGGACCGGGGCGAGGTCGGCGCCGAACTCCTGCTCACCGCACACCACCTCGTCTGCGACACCGCCTCGCTGGCGCTGCTCGAAGGCGAGTTGCAGCGCCGGTACGCGGGAGCGCCGGACCCGGTCGCCCGGCCCAACCCGCTCGGACCGCCCCCGGCCCCGCTCGTCGCCGACCCGGCCGCCGCGCTCGCCTCCTGGCGGGCGACCCTGGCCGGGTGCCCGCGCGCCATCGCGCTGCCGCACGACCTGCCCCGGCCCGGGACACTCGACGTCGCGGGCGGCGTGCACCGCATGGTGGTCCCGGCCGCGACGAGCGCCGCGCTGCACGCGGTGGCCGCCGGCGAGCGGCTGAGCCCGTTCATGACCTGGGTGGCCGGCTACCTCGTCGGCCTCGCCGCGGTGACCGGCGAGCGCGACCTCGTGGTGGCCGTACCGGTATCCACCCGCCGACCCGAACAGCGGGACGAGGTCGGCACGTTCGTGGACACCCTGCCGCTGCGGCTGACCCTGACCCCGGGTCTGACCGCCCGCGCCCTGGCCCGACGGGTCCGCCGGGTGGTCACCGAGGCGCTGGCCCGGCGGCACGTACCCTTCCGGCGCATCGTCGCGGCGCTGCCGCCGGCGCACGGCGAGCAGTCGCGCGCCCCGCTCGCCCAGGTCGGGCTCACCTACCTCGACACCTCGGAGCGGGGACTGCGACTGGGCCGCTCGTGGGCCGGCCGCACGTCGATGCCGACCGGCGCCACGAAGTACGAACTGTTGTGGGCGCTGACCCGGCGGGGCGACCGTACGATCGCCGAACTGGAGTACCGGATCGGCCTGTTCAGCGAGCAGGCGGCGGCCGACCTGCATGCCCGGATGATGACCGCGATCGAGGCGGCCTTCGTCGATCCGGACGTGGAACTGCCGCTACCGGCCGGGGTGTTGCCGAGGCGCACCGCGCGGCGGCGCACGATGGGGGAGCGGGCCGCCCGAATCGAGGCGGTGCCGCCGCGGGCCGTGGACGCGATCGGGCTCGGGCCCGACGTCGAGGTCGGCAAGGCCCCGCGTGGAGAAACCTTCGGCCTGGCTGCCGGGTTCGTCGAGGCCCGACGCATGGCGAGCCCGATCGTCGAGGACGCGGAGTATGTGCCGGTGCACGAACTCGTGCGCCGACACGCGCGGGAACGCCCGGACGCGATCGCCCTCCGGCACCGCGAACGCGAGCTGACCTACCGCGAGTTGGACGAGCAGGCCGCCGAGGTGGCCGCCGGACTGCGGGCCGCCGGGCTGCGTCGTGGCGCGGTCGTCGCCGTCCCGATCGGTCGCGGCGCCGACCTGGTCATCGCGTGCCTGGGTGTGCTGCACGCGGGATGCGCCTACCTGCCGGTGGACGTACGGCAGCCGACCGCCCGCACCCGCGGCATCGTCCGGGCCACCGCCCAGGCGGCCCTGGTCGCCGACGAGACCACCGCGGCGCTCGTGGTCGACCTGGTACCGGTGTTGTGCCTGGAACTGCTCGCCGAGCGGCGCCGATCCGGGGCCCGGACGGCGCCCTCGGCGCCGCCGCCGCGCGTGCACGGGGACGACATCGCCTACGTGATGTCCACGTCCGGGTCCACCGGTACGCCCAAGGCGGTGATGGTGCCGCACCGGGCGATCAGCCGCCTGGTCCCGCACGCCGAGTATCTGCGGATCGGCGTCGAGGACCGGGTCGCGCAGCTGTGCAACCCGGCGTTCGACGCGTCGACGTTCGAGATCTGGGGCGCGCTCTCCGGCGGCGCCACGCTGGTGATCGAGGACGCCGACGTGGTGCTCTCGCCGACCCGACTGCGGGCCTTCCTCGCCGAGCAGCGGATCACCGTGTTGTGGCTCACCACCACGCTGCTCAACCAGGTGATCGACGTCGCGCCCGACGCGCTCGGCCGGCTGCGGGTGTTGCTCGCCGGGGGCGAGCCGCACGATCCGCGCCGCCTGGAGAAGTTGTTCGCGGGCGGCCGGTCGCCGGCCAGGGTGGTGAACGGGTACGGGCCCACCGAGAACACCACGTTCAGTACCACCCACGACATCACGCCCGACAACCTCCGGGCCGGAGTGGTGCCCATCGGCAGGCCGTTCGGCGACGGCACGGCGTACGCGCTCGACCCGAGCGGGCTCCCGGTCGCGGCCGGTGAGGAGGGCGAACTGTACGTGGGCGGCGAGGGGTTGGCGCACGGCTACCTGAACGCCCCCGCGGCCACGGCCGCTGCGTTCGTACCGGACCCGTTCGACCCGCGCGGCGGGCGCCGGCTGTACCGCACCGGCGACCGGGTGCGGCAACTGCCTTGCGGATCATTCCAGTTCCTCGGGCGCCGGGACCACCAGGTCAAGGCCAAGGGCGTGCGGGTGGAACTGGGCGAGGTGGAGGCGGTGGTACGGCGCCAGCCGACGGTGGCCGACACGGTGGTGTTCGGCCGGCCCACGGACAACGGCACCGAGATCGTCGCGTGTGTCACCCCGGCTCCGGTCCCGGCCGTGATCGGCGCGGGCAGCGGCGGCGCGGCCCTGGGTGTGCCGGCGCTGGACGTGGCGGCGCTGGGCGAGCGGCTGCGGCTGGAGTTGCCGGAGTACATGCTGCCGACGCTCGTTCCGCTGGACCGGATCCCGATCGATGCCGAGGGCAAGGTCGACCGCGCCGCGCTGGAGGCGGCAGCGTGTCCGACGGCGGAGGTGTCGCGACGGGCGAACCACACCGCCGCGCAGGTCCTGGTGACCAATGACGGGAAGTGGTAGGCCGCTTGTGGCCAGGTGTATGGGTACCTCTGCGTGTCTGCGTCCGTGCACCGCTGCACACGCCGGGTGGTCGGTGGTGCGCCTGCGGTGACCTCGGGCGATCCCCGGTCGGTGCGCCGACCCGGTGATGCCCCTGCGTCATCCGGATGACCACGCGCAACCTGTTTATCGCCCGGGGGTTCGACCGTAGAGTGATGGCCGCCGCGGCGCGCCGGGCGGTTTATACCGTTCCACGCGCGTCGCGGTGAGTCGATCGTGCGCCATGTCGGACCCGCCGCCGCGGTGTTGTACAGCCGAGGCGGCACCCAGCCACGACACAGGAGGCCATCACCTTGGCACCGAAGATCGCCCGTCCCCTCCTCGCCCTCGTCGCGACTCCCGTGCTCGCCGCCCTCCTGGTGGGTGCCGGAACGCAGGGGGGCGCTGCCACGCCCGGTGCTCCCGGGGCGGGCGACCCGTACTTCCCCGACTCCGGGAACGGTGGAATCCACGTCGTCCACTACGGCCTCGACCTGGACTACACACCCACCACCAAAAACCTCGTGGCCACCGCCGACCTCACGGTCACCGCCACCCAAAAGCTCAGTTCGTTCAACCTCGACCTGTCCGGACTGACCGTGGACAGTGTGCGGATCGACGGCCGACGGGCCGCCTTCAGCCGCGCGGGCAACGAACTCACGGTCACCCCGTCCCGGGCGCTGGACAAGGGCCGCAGGTTCCACGTGGTCGTCACCTACTCGGGTGTACCGGCGCATGTGTACGACCCGGACGGCTCCCCCGACGGCTGGATCATCCAACCCGACGACTCGGTTTTCGTGGCCAGTGAACCCCAGGGCGCGATGACCTGGTTCCCCAGCAACAGCCATCCGAGCGACAAGTCCACCTACGACGTGGAGGTCACCGTCCCCGACGGCTGGACCGCGGTGTCCAACGGCCGGTTGCGCGACCGGCGCAGCCGCGACGGCAAGACCACGTTCGCGTGGCGCGAGTCGCAGCCGATGGCCGCCTACCTGGCGACGGCGAGCATCGGCCGGTTCCAGACCGAGCAGTACACCACCCGGAGCGGGCTGCCCGTATACAACGCGGTCGCCCCGAGCCAGGCCGCGGCGGCCAAGCCGGTACTCGACCAACTGCCCGCCGTGATCGAGTTCGAAAGCAGGCTTTTCGGCCGATACCCGTTCGACGCCGCGGGCTCGATCGTCCAGGACGCGCCCGACGTCGGCTACGCCCTGGAGACCCAGACCCGGCCGATCTACGACCGGGCGCCGCGGCTGGACACCCTGGTGCACGAGACGGCGCACCAGTGGTTCGGTGACTCGGTGACGCTGACGAAGTGGCAGGACATCTGGCTGAACGAGGGTTTCGCCACCTACGCCGAATGGCTGTGGGACGCCGAGCACGGCGGCCCGAGCACGGCGCAGAAGTTCGCCACCGACTACGCGCTGCCGGAGACCGACGCGCTGTGGTCCTTCCCGGCCGGCGACCCGGGCGACGGCGGCCACATCTTCGGCAAGCCGCCCTACGCGCGTGGTGCGATGGTGTTGGAGAAGCTGCGCCAGACCGTGGGCGACCGGGACTTCTTCACCATCCTCCGGGCCTGGGCGAGCGAACACCGGTACGGCCACGCCGACTCGGCCGCGTTCATCGCACTGAGCAAGCACATCTCCGGCAAGAACCTGGACGCCATGTTCGCGACATGGCTGTACGGCCGAGGCAAGCCGGCCACCCCGTAACACGATCGACGGCACGACCGAACATGCCCCGAGAGCCCCGGGTCGGATGCGACATCCGACCC